>NZ_JBZAYK010000009.1:0-4498 GCF_058242925.1 Acinetobacter sp. LipI_19 | reverse complement strand
GCGTAGCGAATACATTATTAATGCTTTTGACTTTGCTTTTGCTCTTGAAATGACACGAGCATAGCGAGTGCCATAGCCTTTGATTTTGATTTTGATTTTTCTCTTTTTTAAATATTTTAAATATTTTAAATATTTTAAATATTTTCGGGTTGTTTTTCTCTTTTATAATCAAATTGTTACTTTTATAACTATTAGAGATTGACTACTAACTATTAGAGATTGACTACTAACTATTAGAGATTGACTACTAACTATTAGAGATTGACTACTAACTATTAGAGATTGATTTATCTAATATATTAGTATAAATTATTTCTAATACTTAGCTAAAATACAGAACAATGAAAAATGAATTAGTAGTGAAATCGAATCAAGTTATTGAGGCAAGTTATCGCCTTTCAGTTGTTGAACAACGTGTTGTTTTATCGGCTATCGCTAAAATACCTAAAATGAGTGAAGTGTCAGATGATGAAATTTACACTGTTAGCGTTCAAGATTTGCAGGCTTTAGGAGTACATGAAAAAACTGCATATAGAGATTTAAAAGAAGCTGTAAACCGCCTATACGAGCGTTCTATTAGCCTAGATATTGATGACAAACTAATAAAAATGCGTTGGGTTCAGCGTATAGAATTTACAGATAATCAGGGTATTATTGCTCTTAGGTTTTCTAAAGATATATTGCCATTTATATCTAATGTAAAAGCTAACTTCACTCAATATATGCTATCTGAAGTATCAAAAATGCAAGGTGCATACTCTGTACGCATTTATGAGCTACTAACTCAATATAAATCTGTTGGGGAACGCTCAATAGCCATAGATGATTTAAGAATAATGCTAGATTTAGGTTCAAGATACAAAACAACAGGGAATTTAATTGCTTGGGTTATAGACCCATCCATTGAAGAAATTAACGAGCAAACTGACTTAAAAATTACAGCAGAACCTCAAAAAACAGGACGTAAATTTACTCATATAAAATTTATAATTAAACAGAAACAAAAACCTAAGACACTAGATTCCAAACGAGATCCCAATAGTCCCGACTTCTTTATCAAAATGACCGATGCACAGCGTCATTTATTTGCCAATAAAATGTCTGAAATGCCCGAAATGTCTAAGTATTCTCAAGGTACAGAAAGCTATCAGCAATTTGCTGTACGTATTGCTGAAATGCTTTTACAGCCTGAAAAGTTTAGAGAGCTTTACCCAATATTAGAAAAAACTGGGTTTAAATAAAGTTATATTTTATAGGTTGTTCAATAGTTTTTTATTTTACAGATATATGATATTTATAATTATTTAAAATAATTTTCACATTAACAACCTGTTAGAATAGCAAAAGTAAAATAATTTTCACTTAGGATTGAACATGTACGCAATCACGTTTGATTTAAATACAGAAATGTTAAGAACAACCTATCATAATGGGTCTTTCAATAATGCCTACAATGATATTAAAAATACGCTGAGAGAATTTGGCTTTGAACGCCAACAAGGCAGTGTATATTTTGGTAATGCCAATGTTGATGCCGTTACTTGTGTTATGGCAACTCAAGAATTAGCAACTCAGTTTGATTGGTTTGCCCCTAGCGTTACAGATATACGCATGCTTCGTATTGAGGATAACAATGACTTAGCACCTGCAATTCAACGTGCTATTTCACGACCTGCTCAAAAAAAAACCTTAGCTAATCAACAAGTATCGTTAAGCTGAGTAAAAAGCACCTTTTTAGGTGCTTTTTTTACACAAAAATTTAGTCATGACTAAATTTATCGCTCCATATCAAAACCCTTATCTTTTGATTTTTCTTTCTGTTGCGCTCGTTCTTGTTGCTTTTGCTGTTGTCTAAGCTGTTCCAGTGCCTTTAAAAACTCTTGAGATTTGGCATATTTTTGATTTAACTCAGGGTGATTTTTCTCAATATGCTTAATCACCGCTTCACGCCCAAAGCGTTGGTCATAAAGGCGTTGTGTCTTTTTCTCGGTCTTAGTATGGTCGTGTAGATGATGAATTTCACGATATTCTCTGACTAGGTTCTCACGCTTTTCTTCCCAATCCTTTTTCCCAAAGAACATTGGCTTATTTTTATCGAGTTCCTCAATTCTGGTTCGGATGTCAGCACCTTGTTTTTGGTACTCTTTCAGCTCACTTTTGGTCGTATTTTCAATATATTGAGTTCTATATTTTTCAAATAGTGCCTTATATTCAGAGGTAGTTTTATTGGCTTCCTCTATTTTTTGATTAACAATTTCTCGCTTTTGCTCATCCGTTAAAGGCTTTGGCTTTTCCCGTTGCTGTTCTTGGTCTAAGTTCGCAAGGTGTTTAGGTAAATAATTAATATGTGTTTGAAAAGTCTGAGTAGCTTCCCGATATTCAAGCACCAAATCCTTAAACCCTTGGTTTTGGCTACCTTTCCACCCTAAATGTTTTTCAGGACTGCGCTCAATGCCTTGATCGGCAAGACTGCGATGATCGACCCGATCTGCATGTCCGTATTCTTCTAAATAGGCATTTTGAAGATCAGCAAAGCGTTCACGCAATTCTACAAGCTCGGTTTTGCGCTGTTCTGCGGTTTTAGCAGTATTGGACTTCTGACAACCACCACGCTCAGGATTTTTACTATTATAGCGTTTAAAAAACTGGTCAGGACTGCGTTCAATACCATCCTGTAAGCGTTCGCTATACATGATATGGGCATGAGGTTGTTCTCCGCCCTCTATGCTTGCCTTTGGGGTATGAATTGCCCATGTATAGGCATGTTGTTCGCCTAGCTCTTGTTCAACAAAGGTTTGAACCAACTCTTTACGCTGTTGCGGTGTCAGTTCCCTGGGAAGGGCAATTTCAATTTCACGGTAGGTACTGCCGTTTTTACGCTCATATTCATCGGCACATTGCCAAAATATATTAGGATTGTCTTGTGCCCATTCAGGCATATTTCCATGTTCAACGGCTTCTAATTTTTCTTTATTTTTAAGTTTGTATTCTCCCTCTCGCTCAATGTATTCAGCATGAGCAGAAGCCTTGCCTTTTGCGCCAACCTTGACCGATAAATGATAACTTGCCATTTCCGCTTTTGCCTTTGCTTTTGCTGTTGGGAGTACAGAGGGTTTACCCTTTGTCGTGCTTAGGTTTCTATTCGAAGAATAGAAACTACTAAGTGCGCATTCTGAATTTTAGCACAGATCGGAATTCATGCTACACTCGAATAAATAATGATGCTTTTTACGGTATTTGTATGACAACAAAACTGGAATTACCTGACGGACATTTGAATTTTTTAAAGGCACTTTCACGCCAAACCGACTATCAAAAATTGTTGATTGAACTCTATGAAAAAACAGATCGAACAACGATTGAAGATAAAAAACTGTCGGCTTTGATTCGGACAGAAAAAGCCAGCATCCGAGCCAACAAAGCCAAAAAAGAAATGCAAAACTTACTCAATGCTGAAAAAACCAAGGAAAAGGCTTTAGAACGCAAGGCAAGAACCAAACGATTAATCGAATTAGGCGCATTATTTGATATTGCCAATCTCGGTCATCATGACCCTGCCACGTTGGTCGGCATGTTAAGTAACGTCAAAATTGCCTCAGATGACCCTAAATGGAAGAATTGGCACAAACAAGGGGTTTTTATACTCCAAGAGCGAAAACAAGCTAAAAACGCAAAATAGAAGCTACTACAAAAAATAGTATCACAAAGTACTATACAAATAAAACCGCGTGTACTAATATTAGTACACGCGGTTTTATTTGTATAACAGTCTTATACTATAGGTGTTTAAATGAAAAATAAGTGTGTTGTAGTTCTAACGGCTCGAGGAAAATCTAGAATTTTAAAAGAAGGAGGAAGTCAGGCTTGGAGATTAAACGCCCATCATGCAGGCAAGTGCAGTTACGTGGTTTGTGTTCAAAACCGAAATAAATCTTGGGGTCAACCTGAAGCAAAGCACCACACTGCCTTTTTAGTCGGTAAAATTTCTAGTATCAGCCTATCTCAAGAAGCAGATTCTGAAGGTCGTTGGATAATTAATATTTCTGAATATGCAGATATTTCTATTCCTAATATGTGGGATGGAAATAGAAACCCTGTTGCTTATAGATCTTTAGAAGAGCTGAATATCAACTTAGAAGATTTACAGTTCCATAAACTAGAACAAGAAACTGATGTCTTAGAGGAAACCAGTAAACTAGAAGAAAAAAAATTAGAAAAAATCTCAATTCCTGAAGCTAAAAGATTGTTAGCAAATTATTTTGATGTTCCTCAAGAGAATATTTCGATCACGATTAATATGTAATTTTAAAGGCAAAAGATAATTTTCTTTTGCCTTTTTCTTTAAGTAACCGAGCGAGTGTCTACGAGCGAACAGACGCTATTAAAATTTTTGTAATGCCTTTCTCTGATTACAGGCTTCCTTTCGATTTTAAACGGTAAGTACAGAGCATCCCGAATGGGTGCGAACGGAGAAGCTTTTGCTTTTCAAAAAGTATGA
>NZ_JBZAYK010000008.1:0-4721 GCF_058242925.1 Acinetobacter sp. LipI_19 | reverse complement strand
CATGTTGGAGAAATCCTCGCAGAGATACCACCATACTTCGACAGGGAGCGCGTGGGAGAAGGTGCAAAACCTTTAGTCCTTGTCTGCATGGTCAGCAAAACCATGTGCGGATACGACCGATGCGTGGCTCCGTCAGCCCAATTACAGGTTAATCGGCAATACTTAAGAGGATATTTGATTTTTTTAAATCAAAGCCTCTTAGGGAAAGTATTGCCGAAACTCTCTCAACGTTCACCATCAGCCCGAGCATAGCGAGGGATGTGGGGACGGTGAGAAAGAGTTGAGTGCCTTTGTTTTTACAAGATTCATGCCAATACTTCCTAGAGTTTATATACCGTGTCATTTGATTTAAATTTTATATAACAACGCTATCCATTTTTAAATAAGCAAGGATACACAGCTACCCCTATTTAACTTCGTTAAACATTGGTAGACTGTGACCTTGATCAGGGGCTTCACCCCCGATACCCCCGAAAAGCTTTAAACAGAAAAATCAAAGATTTTCCAATTTAAAGCTTACAAAAGCCAAAGCAGGGTAGATTAAAATGTCAGGACAGGAACAACAAGAGAATCAGAAAGGTAAAGCTATTCGAGAGAGAACCTTTAAAGTCAGACTTTCAGAATCAGAATATCAATTGCTTGATTGCAATAATCCTTATGGTTCGATTGCAAAGTTACTTAGACAAGCAGCAGTAGAGAAAGCGACTAAAATTCATAATTCCAAAGCAGAAGATAACCAAAAAATTAAAGCAACAAAGGTTGTTGAATCTTCATATAGCAAGACAGAGCGGGCTTTAATTTTAGAACTTGGTCGGATTGGCAATAATGTGAATCAGATTGCTAAAGCAGTGAATACAGATATTGCGGATACTGGTGCTTTTGACAAAGTAAAACTGCTTCATTTATTAATTTCGATTGATCAACAGCTTCGGGAGTTACGTCCAGATGATCGTTGATTTTTTTCGACATGGTTCAGGTTTATCGAAAGGCTGTCTCGATTATTTACTGGGTGAAGATCGAGAGCGTGAACATGCACAGGTGTTGAGTGGAGATACAGAGCTGACAGCGCAATTGATTGATAGCAGTCCTTTTGCCAAAAAATATACGTCAGGCTGTTTATCTTTTTATGAGCATGATTTATCTGACCAGGATAAACAGCAGATCATGCAAAATTTTGAACGATGTTTATTCCCGGGATTAGATCAGGATCAATATCAAATTTTATGGGTACAGCACCAAGATAAGGTAAATCAGGATACTGGAGAGACTAGGCTTGAACTTAATTTTGTGATTCCCAATGTTGAGCTTTCAACAGGAAAACGACTACAGCCTTTCTATGCACCCGTGGATCTCAATCGAGTGGATCTGTTTAAACAGATAACCAATACAGAATATTCACTGTATGACCCCGATGATCCTGAGCATCGACAATTATTTTTAAATAAAAAGAATCTACCCAAAGACGTTAAGGACTTTAAAGCGCAGTTACACCAACGAGTCTATCGAGCTGTTGCCAATGGCGATGTTTCCGATCGGCAAGAATTGGTGCAATGGCTTGAATCGAATCAGATCAAAGTTACTCGACAAACTCAAAAATCCATATCTATAGAAAACCCATACGAAGGCGCAAAACGTCCTATCCGTTTAACTGGTGAAATTTATGAGCAAGGCTTTAGAGCTACTGGCGAATATCGACAAGAAGTACAACAACGAATTGAAGAATACAGAGGAACAACTTCTGAGCGGTATCGAGCAAACGTCACAGACTATCAGAGACAGCTTGAACGCAAGAGCCAATATCACTGCGACCGCTATCCAACAGTCGGACGAGAAAATCGCCGAGAGCATTCAAAACAACGTCAAAACGGTCGAGAAGCAGTTGAGTCAATATCAAAGCTTGCTGCAATCGAAATTGAGCCATTTAACGCAATTAAACGAGCAGATACAGAGCCAAGAACAGCAAGCTCAGAATCAAGCTCTACAGAAAAAACTTACCATTTTGAATATGGGGCTGATTTCAGCAGTAGTTATTTTGCTTATAGCGATTTTATCGCTTGGTCTCATCGCCAAAAACAAGTACAGCGAAGTAAAGACACTCAATACCGTGATCAACGAGAAACAAATGAGGGTAGATCACCTGAACAAATCAGGGGGCAGTCTGAATATCAGTACGTGCAAGAATCTATCGAACAACAAGCAACGCCTATGTATTCAGATCAACAAGAATGCAGGGGAATGGCAGAACGGCTACATGATTCCAATGGGATACTAAACGATGACCGAATTAGAAACACAATTATTGAGAATCATCGAAGAACAACAGCAGCAATTACTGCAACAACAACAGCAGTTGCAGCAGCAACAGCAAACTTTAGACACGATGCAAAGCAAGATTATCCAAGCCTTGTCAGCGCAGTCAAAAGTAATCAAGAGCGATCAGGAGAGCTTGCAACAGGTACAAAAGTCCTTATCGACAATACAGACACAATTTCACGAGCTAGAACGCAGTACAGCAAGCTATACCGAGCAGATCAATGGCAAAGTCCGAGAAATGAGCAAGATTACAGCGAACAACGAAGAAGTTCTGGAGAGAATCTCAACCACACAGCATTTAGTCTCGTCAGAAGTAGCCAAAGCTCAGAAGAATTTGCTCGAAACATCCGAAATATTGAAAAAAATATCGTCCAGATGAATGAGCGTAAACAAGAAATAGAAAAGCCTCGACCTAAGCAAAATCGAGGCATGGATTTTGGTATGTAAAAATCTTTTTATCTTTGAAAGTTCGTCTTTCATTAGAATAAAGCTAATTTTAATTGATTATAATTTATTCATGTGTAAATTATATTTAATGTTTTTTAGTAAAAAATCTTTAAAAATTAATTTTTAAAATTCAACAGGTGATAAAAATTAAAACTTTTTTACTGCATCTAATGAAGGAATAGAGAGGAATTTATAAATTGGTTTTTATTACATGGTGTTCGTTCTAATGAAGTACACAAAGGCTTATTTTTTTTTCATTAGAATAGGCTTTAACTATACCTCTAATAAGTAAGGAAAGTATTATGAAATCAATATTTAAACTATCAATTTTAAGTTTAAGTTTTTTAATTAGTATAGCTCATGCATCGACTAGTGATGAAATGAAATTGCATGCAAATGAGTACATTAAAAATCATAATGTTACTTTAGGTGAAGCAATCAATAGACTTGCTATTCAAGAATCTCGAACAGATGTTTTAAGCCAAATTGAAAGTAAATATGCTGATAGATTAGCTGGTACATACATAGAACATGACCCTACTTATAAAGTAGTAATTAGGCTCAAAGGAAATCAACCTGTTAAAAATTTTATAGCTGATATCAAAAACGTAACTGGTGTGGGGAAACCAATTTTACAGCTTCCAATAGAATTCCAAACAGGTGCATTTGAAACGAAAGCAGAAGGGCTAGAACGATTAAATCAAAGCGCTAATGAAATAAAGCGTCAATTCACTAATGTTCAAGGTTTATCCTATGATGAACGAACAGGTGATATTAAAATTTTATTATTCTCTGAGCCTAAAGAGGTAAGATCAAATACTCAAAATGCACAAAAGCTTAATTTAATTTCATCAAAATTTAAAAATTTGCCTTTTAAAATTGAATATACAAATGCAAAATTTCAAGACACTGCTGCGGTAAAAGGTGGGTCTAAGATTAATACAAGTGGTGGTTATTGTACTTCTGCTTTTGCTATAAAAAATAGTGCAGGTACACAGTACATGACAACAGCTGCTCATTGTAATGGACCTAATTTAGATGTACCAACCAGCGCTCCTTTAACTGTAGTCGGCTCTCAGCTTAATGCAACAAGAGATGTGAGCTGGATGACTGTAGGTGCAGGAAATACTGTCACATCACAATTTAACTCATCACCAACTGCTACAACAAAGTTGACTGGACGTAGAACTGTCGCTAATACAAAGTTAAACGATACTGTTTGCCATAATGGAGCCACTACTGGTTACAGTTGTGGCTATATTGGAGCCTTAAATTTTCAGCCTACTTATCCAAATGCTTGCGGTACAGTAGCTTGTAGTAATACTTGGGTTGCAGTTGTAGGCTCTCTAAACGGAGCATCTGGAAATGGCACTTTAAAGTGTTATTCAGGTGATAGTGGTGGACCTGTGTTCCTAAATAGTCTCGCATTTGGAATATTAAAAGGTTCTTCATATTCAGGTTCAGGTTCAGGTCAATGTAATGCTTTTTTCTATATGTCCACTGATCAATTATATAATATGGGATATTCTTTAGTGTATTAGGCTAAAGAAAGTTAATAAAAAACCCCTCTAAGTCTTGCAACTTAGAGGGGTTTTATTTTAAATTCAATGGGTACAGTTATTTGATGCTTCGAACCATCATTTAACGAAAGATCATAAGGTTTGACGACCGTTATGATTTCACCTTAAAGGCTAGTACCACTGTTTATTTTAAAGAAAAGAACCAGTTTGACAAGCCCCTAATTTGAAACTCTTCGTTAATTAGATTCTAAAAACATCAAATAAGCACCTAACGGTCGAGCCTTATCTACTTCTGTGCATCCTTTTTAGGCAGATATACGTTGCATGTGGAGGGAATAAGTGTCACTGGTGCAACGTAGCGATAGTCGGAAGGCTAAACCGCTTACAGGGGATCTCACATAAGCGGAGCGTTGGAAGTAGTTGTATAGGTTGGTTAAGTTG
>NZ_JBZAYK010000007.1:0-5883 GCF_058242925.1 Acinetobacter sp. LipI_19 | reverse complement strand
TATTAGCCTCCATGAAGGAATATAGAGAAGCTATAGCAGATGATAACAAGCGATTAGAGACGTTTTACAACAAAGTAGCTAGTGGGGTACTAGAACAAAGCAAAAAGACCCTAAATAACGCAAATCAGGAAGCTACACGTGCCCTTCAAGGTCGCATCCATGAACTAGACAAGGCTACCGACAAATTGAACTACAGATTTATTGCCTTGTTATGTGCAATTTTCCTCAGTCTGGTGCTGGTTTTCCTGTCTTTTATATTTTTATTTATTCCAAGTTTTGATGAGATCAAGGAACGTCGTGCAGAGGCAGCGTGGCTAGAACAAAGATATAATTTAGATATTAGAAATTGTAATGATAAATCTTGTGTCCGAGTTATGAAAAATGACTGTCATGGAACGAATAAGGATTACTGTGTTATTGACCCTAAATAAATACTGGCAAGTACTTTGCTCGGTTCTTTTCTTAATCTTATTGCTACCGAATATCGCAAAGTGGCTCGACTTTGAGATATGGCAATAGCCATGTCTCAAAGTATCGAGCTTTACTTTTCATTCTTTATGTCCTATCTATTTGCTATAGGGAAGCATACTTTATAGCACTGATAGTGGAATTAATAATGAGAAGGCATTTGATTTTCCTAGCTTTTATAATAATGATTTTTATTTTAGCTCTCGTTGTTAAACTCGATAATGATCGGAAAAAATTTGAAGTATTCAATGAAGTAGAGACAACAAGCAAGTTTATACAAAAAAAACCATAGTTTTTTTATGGTTTTTTAAATACTTTATAAAATATAAATCCTTATTTGAGTTTCCATAACCCAGTATTCCATGACTGGGCTTTTTTTTATATTTTCAAATAGTGTTTTAGTAAAAATCAATCAAATTTCGTATAACAGCCATTATGTTAAATGGGGGGGTAAACGTAAGATTAGTAATACAATAAATCCAAGGTCTGATACGTTATCTCTTTATAAAAAAGGAAATAGAAGGAACATTATGTTTGTATTTGAAATTATCGTTCCAGGTACATGGCTTGACTATGAAGATTCAGATTGGACATGGAAAATTCAAAATCAACTTTATTCATTACAGTCTCAATTTTTTGAAGCTAATTTAGCATTGAATCTTTTTATATCTGCTCAAACGTCTAGATCACATTCATTTTCCAAGGATACTTGGGATGCAAATTCGAAAAGAAGACGAGAAATTAGTGAGATGTTAGAACAGGAATATATTAAGCAGGGTAAAAATTATTGGGAGAGCCATGACGAGATCAGTTTACAAACAGATATTATTTTTAAAAGAGAAAAGTGGCAGCAGGGAACAATACCAAGAGAGTTTGAGCATAATCTTTCATTTCTCTACGCACGTGCATTTCTTTATGCATTAGATGCATTTGATAAATTTCTAGGAGTATTAAGCAGAGAGGAAAATGTGCCTGAAGTTATTTCAGAACTACATAAAAAAATATCAGATATTTTCCCTGATTTGAGAGGTGTGCGCAATACAGCTCAACACTTAGAAGATCGTTCTAGAGGGCTAGGAAGAAACAATAAACCATTAGATTTAAAGCCAATTGAAAATAATTTTATAAATGCTCCTAATGGTGGTGCATTAGTACTTAATAGCTTAAATGGTTCTAAATATGGTTCAACTATGGTTGATGGACATTATGGCGAAGTTGATGTTTCTCCCGAATCAATGAGTCATCTACAGGAGATCCTTAATAATATTTTAGGAGCATTTAACTGGCATGGTCCAAAACAGCATAAACCTAGTGTTTAATTAGATTTTCTAAAATTAACATAATACACCTTATACGAAATGCTGTATAATTATCCTTATAATTCAACGCTGTAGTTTCTAGTTGATAGCCCGAACATCCCTGTTCGGGCTTTTTTTATGATTTTTCACGTTCCACGCCTATTACTTAAGCAATGTTTCACAACTTTGATTAGCTCCAGTAAATAATTAAAACCTAGATAATAAGAACCGAGCGAGTGTCTACGAGCGATTGAGCATCATCAAAATTTCGCCCTTGCCTTTTCTCTGATTACAAGCTCCCTTTTGATTTTAAAAGGTAGATACAGAGCATCCCGAATGGGTGCGAACTTTGGAGCTTTTGCTTTTCAAAAAGTATGAGCGAAGCGAATACATTACCAATGCTTTTGCTTTTAGATTTCACAAACAGGATTAACTAAAAACTGCCCCACGAAGCGAGGAACGAGCTTCAATAGAGTACGAGCTTTAGCGAGTACATAGGGCAGTTTTAAGCACTCCCCTCTTTTTAATAATTTTTAATTTTTTAATTTTTAGCATCTGTAATTAATTGATAAATAATAAAAAAAATAAGAATAAGTACACCTTTATCTTGCAATAAGTACACCTTTATCTTGCAATAAGTACACCTTTATCTTGCAATAAGTACACCTCTATCTTGCAAAGTGACACTTAATAAAATAAAGTGTACTTATATACTTAAAAAACATGTGTGCTTATGAAAAAAGAACTAGTCGTTAAAGATAATGCACTAATAAATGCCAGTTATAATTTAGACCTATCAGAACAACGTTTAATACTGTTAGCCATACTTGAAGCTAGGCAATCAAATACACCCAATGATAAAGATTTGACGATTCATGCTGAAAGCTATATCAACCATTTCAATGTTCATAGAAATA
Source organism: Acinetobacter sp. LipI_19 (assembly GCF_058242925.1). NCBI lineage: Bacteria > Pseudomonadati > Pseudomonadota > Gammaproteobacteria > Moraxellales > Moraxellaceae > Acinetobacter > Acinetobacter sp. LipI_19. The sequence continues at coordinate 3,200 of NZ_JBZAYK010000007.1, read as the reverse complement.
CAGCCTATAAAGTTCTTAAAGATGCTTGCAAAAGCCTATTTGATCGTAGATTTAGCTATCAAAAACTGACTCAAAAGGGCAACATTGAGAATGTAATAAGTCGATGGGTACAACGAATATCTTATGTAGAGAATGAAGCTCTTGTTCGTATTAAGTTTTCTGATGATGTTGTACCGTTGATTACAAATTTAGAAAAACACTTCACCAGTTATGAACTAGAGCAAGTCAGCAGTTTAACTAGTGTTTACGCTATACGCTTGTATGAGTTGCTTATCGCATGGCGTAGTACAGGCAAAGTGACTATGGTAGAGCTAGAAGAGCTAAGATTAAAACTAGGCATAGAACCCAATGAATACAAGAGAATGGGGCAATTTAAAGAAAAAGTTTTACACCTTGCCATTGATCAAATTAATAAGTACACAGATATAAAAGCAGAGTATGAACAACACAAACGTGGTCGTTCAATTATTGGTTTTTCATTTAAGTTTAAGCAGAAACAACAACCGAAAAAATTAGATTCTAAGCGTGACCCAAACACACCTGACTTTTTTATCAGAATGACCGATGCACAACGCCATTTATTTGCCAATAAAATGTCAGAAATGCCTGAAATGGGGAAATATTCACAAGGTACAGAAAGCTACCAACAATTTGCTATCCGTATAGCAGATATGCTGTTAGAGCCTGAAAAATTCAGAGAGCTTTATCCAATATTAGAAAAGTCTGGATTCAACCCATGAGTAAAAGAGCAAATAGCATAATGAAAGAGGAAGTATGAGCGAAGTAGATATAAGCAAATATGCAGCTTTATATGAATACCAAAAAAATCAATTTTCGATAGTAAAAGGACACTATGAAAAATTAGAAGATAAAGCTACTAAGTATTTAACATATTTATCTATTTTTATTACTGCCTTTTCTTTATTAGCAAAATACTATTTCATAGATACAAATATTAAGGCTCCATTTTTTTTAACTTGTTTGACCTCACTTTATTTGGCTTTAACTTTTATTTTTGTATGTTTGGCATCAGGAAAGCTTTTTTCTTGTCTACAGGTAAAAGAAGTTTTTCAAGTAAATACTGATGATCAAATGATTGATTATTTTCAGAATAATAAGATTGCTACTGTTTACCTTGGTTTAGCTCATCACTATAAAAAAGTTATCAGTTCATATACTGAAAAAAATGATGAAAAAGCAAACTTATTACATAAAGCTTTTGACTATATTCAACTAGCTGGAGCTAGTTTAGTTATTGTGATAATACTGATTATATTAGGAAAATTTTTAGGATAACGTAAATGAGTAATCCAGAGCCTAAACCTGAGTATGTTCCGCCACCACCACCTGTTCGTGATCAACTTACAACAGACTTACCAAAACCTAAGTGATTCAAAATTTCAAAATTAGAGGTAAAAATGGCTGAAGCTAAACCCGAATATGTTCCACCACCACCACCTGTTCGTGATCAATTTACGGCAGATAAACCCAAACCAAAGTGATTGATTTAAAATTTCAAAATAGAGGTAAAAATGGCTGAAGCTAAACCCGAATATGTTCCACCACCACCACCTGTTCGTGATCAGAAAGGACTGAAGTAATGTCTAAAAATACTGAACCTAAACCTGAGTATGTTCCGCCACCACCACTAATAAAAATAGGTGATTCAAAAGGTAATAAAAAGTAACTTCCAAGTAGACAGTGAAATCTGTCTACTTAAAATTTCTCACTTAAATTGAATAACTTTCTGTCTCTTTCTTCAGTTAAATATTCATTAAGTTCAGCCAATATTTTTTCTTTATTGGCTTCATTTTCCTGCATTTTCTTAATCAAGTAAGAACCGAGCAAAATTTTACGTCTAGTATCATCCTTTCTTTCCTGCTCTTTTTGCTTTGACCTTTCTCTAGCTTCGATAGCTTGTTTTCGAGCCTTTAACTGTTTCAGCTTCTCTAATTGGGCTTCGATTTTCTTTTCAAGAGTTTCAGCAGCTTTTGTCATGATTCAGATTTCGGGATATAGAAAACCACTCAAGCATAAGGCCCTATGAATTGAAATTCAAGCGGGCTATATGCTATCGTGTTTTTCATGAAATGCGCACTTACGACTTGGATTTCATCCAAGTCAAAGTTTGCGTAAGGGGAATCCCCTTAACCCCAAAAATCGCTACGCAATTTTTAAAAGCAAAAGCAAAACCATCACAAGGCTAAGGCATGGCAATTTATCACTGTACGACGAAGACTGTTAACCGAAGTTCGGGACGAACTGCGGTTGCATCTATGGCTTATCGTGCAGGAGAAAAATTGAAAGATGAACGGACAGGATTAACGCACGACTTTACGAGAAAAGAAGGTGTGGTTTATACCGAAATTATTTCTAATTTGGATATCGAATTAGACCGAAGCCAAGTCTGGAATATGGCAGAAAAATCAGAGAACCGAAAAGATGCCCGAACAGCACGTGAATGGGTGATTGCTTTGCCTGATGAATTAGATGAGGAACAACGAAAAGAACTGGCCAAAGAGTTTGCGCAATCTTTAGTAGACCGTTATGGAGTAATCGCGGATTTAGCCATTCATGCACCTAGTCAGAATGGCAGTGATAAAAATCATCATGCACATATCTTACTGACAACGCGCAAGGCCGAATTAGATCCAGAGCAGAATTTAGTTCTTAAAGATAAAGCCGATATTGAGTTAAGTAATACCAAAAGAAAAACACTGGGTATGGGAACAAGCCAGGAAGAAATTAAACAGATCCGTTCCACCTGGGCAAACCTAGCGAATCATGCCCTCGAACATGCAGGGTATCGGGAAAGAATCGACCACCGCAGCTATGTCGATCAAGGTAATCAGCTACAAGCCACTATCCATGAGGGTAGCAAGGTCACGCAGATGCGCAGGAAAGGTATAGATACTGAGATCAGTCGTTTCAACGACACGGTAAAACAGCAGAACAGCCAACAGCTCCAAAACAAACAACAGCATAAAGAAAAAACCTTAGAACAAGGGTTCAACCGTGTTGAGCAAGGCTTTGAGCAATGGAAGAAAGCACAGGAAGTTAAACGCCTAGAACTGGAACGTAAACAGCAATTGAAGCTACAGCAAGAACAAGCCATGAAGCAGAAACACCGCAAGAGCATGAAGAGAAGTGGACCATCGCTATGAGCAGCCAAAATGATTTAGATGATCAGTTGTATATTC
>NZ_JBZAYK010000006.1:0-10867 GCF_058242925.1 Acinetobacter sp. LipI_19 | reverse complement strand
GTGTATTATGTTAATTTTAGAGAAATTTCATAATTCTGATTTTTTAGCTTAGGCCTTTAATGCAAAACTCTTATTCCTCTTTAGAAGAAATTTCATCTCTTGAATCTTTTGTGATAACGAGTCATATAAGTTCATATCATCATAAAATGATGTACGGTTTACCGAAAAATTTTAAAAAAATAGTTAAAAATGATAGTAATGAAGCCTTTAAAATTAATGCTAAGGCGTACCACTCCTCTGTTACAGGTAAATTTTTAACTCATAGATCATCTGCATTATTTGATGACATAGTTGATCATCCAGAAAAGTTAAAAATAGACTCTCAGTTTCTTCAAACTCTTAAATCACTAAAGCTATACCCAAATGATATTTTTCCCGAATGGAATCAGCATATTGAAATATATAATATTTTACGTATCTTGCAATCTTCTTTATTATTGGCGCACTTATTACCATGTTGGTTGAAGGCACTTATTTCAAAGAAGTAACCTATACCAGTTTACTTGCATTGTTTATTGTTGGATTAGGCATCTGTGCACAGAAGTTTAACTGGGGAAAGCATGCTCAAGATAAATCTGATAACACTCAGGCGGACTTGACCAACAATCTGTAATGTAAAACTAATGTCAGATTAAGCAAAATTCAACATACACTAAAACCAATGGCCTCCCAGTGAAAGCCATTGGTTTTTTAGGCTAAACTCAGCAATAAGTTCAATTTTTACTCAAATGTTAGCCACCGTTTTTATCTATCTTTCTGTATTCATATTCTAGAAAACTGTCAGCCTGTTTGATATTGCAGAACACTTTCAGAAAAGAATTTTGTATAGATTGCCGGCTCACTTTTAAGTGCTTTCACTATTCCCTTTATTCTAATAATTTTTATATAACATTTGAATAAAAAATCAAACGATTATCATTTACATATTTCGCTAGTCAGCTTATTATTTCACAAACTTACAAATTCTCCATATTTTCTTCATATTTCACCTATACATCATTTTAAGGATCTCTTGTGTTACTCCCTCATTTCAAAAAATCAGTCCTCACCCTCTGCTTATTTCCCTCCATACTTTATGCAGCCGATACATACCCTACTGTGACGCTTAACCCGATAACTGTGCAAGCCGAAGGCAACTGGTTAGATGAAGCCAATGCACAGAAAGTACTAAATCATGCTGGAGCGCGTACAGTCATTCAGCGTGATGAGTTGATTAACCGAGGCGCAACTTCTGTCAAAGAGGCTTTACGCACTGTGCCTGGTATTCAAGCTCCTGAAAATGCAGGAACAGCTGGGAGTGATGCATCGTTAAGCATCGGTGTCCGTGGTTTAACGTCACGGTTTTCACCACGCTCACAGGTACTCGTGGACGGTGTTCCACTTTCGTTTGCCCCTTATGGTCAATCACAACTCTCCTTAGCACCCACTAGCTTAGGCAATATTGAAAGCATCGACGTGGTGCGTGGCGCGGGCTCTGTTCGCTTTGGGCCACAAAATGTAGGCGGGATTATTAACTTTAACTCGCGTACAATTCCTGAAACCTTTGCTGGAACGGTAGACCTCACTACAGAAATTGCAGAAAACGGTCATGTAAAATTTAGCCCCAACTTATTTGTGGGTGGAACCTTAGACAACGGTTTAGGCTTAGCGCTGTTATATTCTGGCGTTAATGGAGAGGGTTTTCGCGATAAAAATGATGACTCTGACATCAACGATATTCGCTTAAAAGCAGCTTATACAATAGATGAATATGCAAAAATTGAAGCCAATCTACACCGCTACGATGCAGATGTAGATATGCCTGGAGGTTTAACCCCTGCTCAATTTGCTGAAAATCCATATCAGTCCTTGCGCAATCATGATTATATGAAAGGGCATCGTACTGACGGTTCAGTTAAATACAGCTATAAAAAAGATGACAATGCCTTTGAGCTTTTGGCCTATCACACTGACACCTTCCGTGATGCAGGAATGGAACGTAGTGGATCAAAACTGTACCAAACGGCGCCACGTAATTATAAAGTGACGGCAATCGAGCCGCGGTATTCGCATGCATACCAACTTGGGACTACTGAAAATGAAGTTTCTGTGGGCTATCGCTATCTACATGAAACTAGTGAAGAGGCGGTTAATCGTGCAAGCTATAACACGGTCACAGGCCCTACAAATGAATATGCTTGGACCAAAGCAGACGGGAAAACAGATGCACATGCATTGTTCATCGACAACCGCACAGATGTGGGTGCATGGTCTCTGATTCCTGGTGTTCGTTTTGAGAAAATCAAAACCACCGAAAATATGTACAAATTAAATAAAGATGCATCGGTACTCAACGGAGTACATGCTGAAAAATCCTATGATGCAGTATTACCAAGCTTTTCAGTCATGTATAAAGCCAATGATTTGTGGAATATTTTTGCAAACTACGGTAAATCTTTTGCACCACTACAATATAGCCAAATGGCTAATACCAATGCGTCAGGTGCCTATCTGACCATGCAAGGCTTGCAACCTGAAAAAGCCAATAATTATGAAATTGGTACACACTATTTAGACCCATATCTATCCCTAGAATTCACCCTGTTTTATATTGATTTTTCTGATGAATTAAAACGAGATGATGCAACTCAAACTTACTCAAATTTAGGTGCCACTGAACACAAAGGAGCCGAGTTCGGATTTAAATATAATCTCGGTGCAATCAGTGACGAACTCAGCGGTATTTCGCTATATGCCAATACCACTTACACCAAAGCAACCGCATCTGCTGGGGAAAACAAAGGACAAGATCTCGACTTTTATTCACAATTGGTCGGCAATGCTGGAATAGACTATAAAGTTGATCAATGGACACTAAACACTAATTTCTACGGTCAATCTGGTCAAACCGCATCGGGCACCCATGATGCTACTGGACGCTATGGCAACATTCCTGGTTATGGTTTAGTGGGTGTTCGGGCATCCTATGATTTTTCCAACACACAACTCAATGGTCTCAAAGTGGGCTTCGGTGTGAAGAACCTATTTGACCGTGAATACTACACTCGTTCAGCGGATCAAGTCGGTGGAATGTATGTAGGTGCGCCACAAACGTATTATCTACAAACCTCATTTGATTTCTAGACACTCAATTCTAGAAAAGCAAATATTCAGGCAGAGACACCTCTCATTCATCTTTGCAAAAGTGATGTCCTCGCCTGAAACAACTTTCCCTTTATTTCTAGACAGCACCAAAAGCTGAAATGGATACTCTATCTGATAAATGTCAGCCCCTCGGCATAAGCTGCTCAACTCAACCTACAACCTTCAAATCTAATAAAAGATACTAGGTGTTTAGTCCCAGATTTTAATGGTGCAATATTCTCAGATAAATGGAAGGAAGCACTATGGGACAAGTTCTACACAGCAGCGCCACAACGACACAGGCAGTGATGAGTTATTTACTGATTAAAGAGGTAAATAAACTTAAGGTGGCGTAAGTGTCATAAATTCAGTGCATTGTTTGAGAGAAAATATCAGAGCAAGGATAACAGCTCGGTATCATTCTATCTACCCTAACCATTTTGTAGAAGCTGCTTATTCAGCTAAGAAAGTTGTCAATTTGCATTCTAAAAAACTGTGCATTTAACATAATAGAGCTTATACGAAACGTGTTTTTAATATTACTTTAAGATCAGTATCTTATCGTTACTCATACCCTCTGGAACGTTCTCGTTCAACCGACTTGGAAACAAGTCGGTTTTTTTATGAACAGTTTTGATAGTTCTTGCCAATAAATCTGACTAAAAATTACGCTTTTCAGCTTGAGTGATACAATTTTGTGATACATTATTGTATATACAAATTTGAATGTTTTTTATGGAACAGTATTTCGAATGGGATGAGGCAAAGAATCGAAAGAATCAGAAAAAGCACGATGTCTCTTTCGAAACAGCAAGCCTTGTTTTTGATGATCCATTAAGGATCTCAATCCAAGACAGACATACCGATGGTGAAGAACGTTGGCAAACCATTGGAAAAGTAAAAGGCGTACTAATGCTCTTAGTAGCTCACACCATCTTTGATGAAGATGACTGTGAAATCATACGAATCATTAGTGCAAGACAAGTCACCAAAGCGGAGCGAGATAAATATGAGCATGGTTAGATACTCACGCAAAGAACTGAATGAAAAATTCAGCGACAAGCAAGATGCTGAAATTCAACGCTTGCTTGCTAAGGGAACGGTTCCTGACGATCAGCTAGATCTCTCAGATATGCCTGAAATTACCGACTGGAGCAATGCTGTACGCCATAATCAATTCTATCGCCCAGTGAAGCAACAAACTTCCATTCGTTTAGATGCTGATGTACTTGCATGGTTTAAAGCTCAAGGCAAAGGCTATCAAACACGAATGAATGAAATTTTGCGGGATGCTATGCTCAAAGAATTAAAAAATCATCAGTAAAAATGGGAGCTTAAGCTCCCATTTTTGACTTCGCATAAGGTGTATTATGTTAATTTTAGAAATTATTAAGAATAAGACTAACTTTTATACTTGGTTAATTCATTTAATCTACTTAAAGCAGGACCATAACTAGGCGCTCTTCTATACCAAAAAATTGCTTTTTGGATATCTTTTTCCGTTCCACAACCATCTTCGTATCTTGTTCCAACAAGATAATTAGCTTCTTGAGATCCCTGTTCTGCTACTTTTTCTAGCCAATATAATGATTTCATATAATCTTGTTCAGGATAAATACCATGGCTATACATATTGCTTAGCATCTTCTGAGATTCTATTAATTTTTTTTCCGCATTCGTCAAAAGGGCTTTATATAAATATTCTAAAAACTTGATCTGGTGCTCTTTACTATCAAAAAAGATGTCATCTTGTGTTGAAGTTAAAGATAACAATAAGTTATATGCTGCCATATGATAACTATTAAGAGCTTCAACGTACCAATAAGCACTTTTTTGACAGCTTTCTTCTGTTAAATCAAGATTCTTATAGTAGTTAGCAAGAATATACTGTGCTTCATTTTTTAAGTTATAAGTATCCGTTCCACAATCTACATCTTTTACATTAGTGGCAGCTTTTAAGTACCAATACAGAGATTTCTCAATATTTTTTTCAACTTTAATACCGCTAAAATACATTTCGCCTAACAAGAACTGAGAAAATAGCGATTCTGAATTTGCTCTTTCAGTCAAACTAGCTACAAATTTATTAGCATCATGAGGAGTAAGTTTATGCTCAATAAAATACTGAAAGAAAGACAATATATGCTGTTGAGGAATTTCACTTTTATATGAATTACAAAGGCTTGAAAATATTTCCAAGGATTTATCATAATCAATTGGAATAGCTTCTCCTAAACAATACATTTCAGCTAATCGAGATCTTGCTACTTTATGACCTTGTATAGTAGCCAAGCTATAGAATTGAAATGCTTTTTTAGGGTCTCTATTTGTTCCTGTATTGTACTGTTCTCCTAATCTAAAGTTAGTATATTCATCATTTTTAGAATTCTCAGTAGGTCCTTTAGTGTTAAATGAACAGGTCAATTTCCAAATGATATAAATGACTATTCCTACTATAACTCCCCAAATTAAAATCAAATTTACCCCCTATTTTTTTAGACATTAAAGCAATCATTTAAATAACAAATTATATAGCTTTCTAAAGATCCATTATTCCCTTTATACACCTGAAAACTTTCAATTTTTAGTAATAAAAAGAAGCTTTTCCAATTTTTAGATTCTTCAATAGCAGTACTACACTGTGGATCAATATCACGAACAAGATCTAACAAACTTAACAATAATATTTTTAAGCTATTGATCATCTGATTTACAGTTCTGGGATAAAAGTCAGCATGCCCTACTACGGGCTCTGGTATTCGCATAATACTATCGTGATGACCAATACGATTTCTAAATGACTTAATTCTATTTAATGTATCTAAGATACTTTTTAAATGATTTAAATCAAAACCTTTCGTAGAGTGGGGGAATATTTCTGTTAGATATGGAGTTATTAAGCTTCCTTGTTTCAACCATTCCAAACGTTTGAGTAGACTCACCCAAAAGCCAAAACTAACAGATGCAACCAGATCATCATGAGTGAACGAGGTTTTTCCTTTCTCGATATATTCACAAATTAGGTTTATAAAATTTTGTCTATCTTTTTTACTTAATTGAAATGATGAATGTAAATTATAGTTTCTAGCATCAGGATAAAAATCCTTTCCTTCCTGTTGGGTAGTAAACATATCTTGTTGAAGTTTATTAACTAAATTTTGTTGCTGACGACTGCCTACAATCCAATCATCCTGATTTGGATAACAATTCAAAGAGGCTATGGCTTTATGAATTTTACTGCGAAATATGACTTCAAAATCACATAAAATTAAAAATGCTTCAGCAGCTAAATCCTGATGCCATTGATAAACTCCTTGTATCTCACTTTCAGAATTAACATTAAAAAAAGTTTGATAAGTCTGTTTTCTAGGTATTGGAATAAGTAATGACATTAAGGTAAACGATTGCATTCAATTCGAAATTGCGTTAAATTGTACACGTTAAGTCTTATTAATTACGGTTGATAGGACAAAAAAATTGAGTAAAAAGCCCGCTTAATAGTGGGCTTTTTGCTGTCTGCATGATGCATTTAACATAAAATCTCTTATACGCAGCCCAGGTTAATCCTGGGCTTTTTGTTCAATCTGATCATTGGCCTCAAACATGCCAGGATTAGTAATCCGGATATTTTCCTGACAATTCCCACAAAGCATCAGCCCTGCAAAAAGCTGTACGTTTTCCCTTGAATCACAGAAAGCACACGGTTTAGAAAGTTGAATAATATTGCTCACGGCTTTTTCCCCGCAAAATAGTTCTTTTGGGCATATGCATTTCCCTTTATTTGCATTCCTCGGATGTCTTCTCGATCGACTTTTAGATGCATCAGCATCCCAATTTGAAACATATATATATGGCCAAAGTCTTCAAAGAATTTTTCATTTAAATAATTGGCTTCAGTAAACTTATCTAGGGAATAATTAATTTGCTTTTCAAAATCATTCACCAATGTTTCAATCCGACTGACCTGCCGTTCAATACTGGCCATTTGTAAATTACTGGTCAGTAAATCCCGTAAATAAGTTCCGAGTTTATCGCCCTTCAACTGAGCCAAACGCTCATATTCTTGTGCGACTTGATTGTCTAATCTGACGGCAACGGTTCGAGTACTGTTCATGAAAAACTCCTACAATTTGTTTTCAATCTAAGCACCTAATTTCTAAAAAGTAACTATCAAATATAAGTAAACACTGTGTTAAGTTTTAATGATTACAGGTTAAATATCTAATATAAAAAGAGAAATTCATATAAAAGCGTAAACAAAGGTGATTACAAGCTATCCTATTGTTTTGTAAGTAAATATTGCAATTTATCTGCAACAAAAAGTGTTTACAGCTAAGCCTATGAAATGCAATAAAAAACATGATAAAAGCGTAAACGCTTTCCAGACAGATGAAAAATCGCTGTATCCCTTATAGGGTAAGGCTTTGGAGTCTTTATCTTTAGATGCGTGGTGTGTGAACCAAAAATTGCCGGTATGTACCGGCTCCCAATCCATTTAATTGACTTAACTGACAGTAAAGATAGTGCTTGGCCAAAAGAGATCCTGACTATTGTGTGTCTAAGGGAAAAAATCTATAAGCGGAAACTCTAGCCTACAGATCAAAAATAAAACCCAAGTTGAAACGCTCTCAAATGCGATTTCAGCCACATTTTTACATAAGACATAGAATCGACTATTGAAATGAGTAATCAGGTCAAAAAACGCAAATGAGCGCCAAATAGAGACTATTTTTATTCTAATCGGGATGAATAGAGTGAGTGTCTACGAGCGAAGCACCAAAATTCGCACCTAGACTCTCTGAAAAACAGCTTTTTAGGCTGTGAAGCCTAAATAAGCGTAAATCACATGCAGAAAATTGAGTCTAGATCGAGCGTAGCGAGTAAAAAAGCTTTATGAGCGAAGCGAATTCCGAGTTGCTTTTGCTCTTGCCTTTGCTTTTTCTCAAAGTCACAACAGAATGATCCAAAAAATTGCCCCACGAATCGAGCGAAAGCGAGATTCAATAGAGTTTGAGCGTAGCGAAAACCAAGGGCAATTTTTCATTCCCAAGGCTTTTAATTATTTTTAAGTTTTTAAATGCTTTTAGAGATGCTGTAAGCCTTTATTTGCAATAGTTTAAGGGGTGATAAAGATAGGTTTAAGGGGTGATAAAGATAGGTTTAAGGGGTGATAAAGATAGGTTTAAGGGGTGATAAAGATAGGTTTAAGGGGTATTTGAATAGCTAGATTATTGACTATTTAAAATATATAACATATAACCTAGTTAAATGAATTAATAAGCTTCATATCATGACAAATAACAATAAATTAGTTGTTAAGGATAATGCTCTTATCGATGCCTCTTTCAACTTATCACTCATAGAGCAACGTATTATGCTCTTGGCCATAGTTGGAGCTAGAGAGTCTTCTAATCTCACATCTGATACACCAATAGAAGTATTCGTAAGTGACTACGTTCATCAATTTAAAGTAGATAGTAATAATGCCTATGGCTTGCTTAGAGAAGCAGCGAAAACTCTAAAAAGAAGGGAGTTTAGTTATTTAGATAGATATAAGGGCCAAGAAGCTCTTACTACAGCAAATTGGGTAAACAAAGTGACCTATGTAGATTCTAGTGGCCTTATCGTTTTATACCTTAGTAACGAAGTTATCAGCTTAATAAGCCGATTAAGCGAACAATTCACAAAATACCATATAGAACAAGTGTCTGACTTTAAGAGTAAATATAGCATCAGACTATATGAGCTATTAATTAAATGGTTGAATGTAGCAAAAACTGAGAAATATAGTATTAACGATCTTAGATCAAAATTAGGGCTGGATGCGACTGAATATTCAACTATGTCGAACTTTAAATCTAATGTCTTAGACAGAGCAATAAGTGAAATTAATAAACATACTAATATTACCGTTGACTATGACCAATTCAAGAAAGGGCGAGTTATCACAGATATCCAATTTAGAATTAAATCGAAAGATAAGCCATCTCAACAAGAATTAACAAAGGTATCCCAAACAGCATTCCACCAAATGACAGATGCTCAAATCAATATGTTTGGCAATCAGCTTTCACGATTGCCTGAATTTTCGAACTTAGCAAATGGTAATGAAAGCTATGAGAGCCTAGCAGCAAAAATCAAAGAAATGCTAAGAGATCCAATACAACAAAAGCAGTTTTTACCTCACCTAAAAAACCTTGGCTTTAAAGCTTGAGTGTATTAGAGAATACACATATTGTATTCTCCAATACGTTTTCAAAATACACAGCAATACACTATGAATACAGCTACAAAATACAGTGTTAGTGATGCTGCAACTCTGTATAAAAAATCCCGAGCGACAATCTATAAAGATATAAAAAACGGTGTATTAAGCCGTGACTATGACGGTTTTATAGATTTTTCAGAATTACTTCGCGTCTATGGTGAGCCTTTCGGAGCAAAACAGGCAAAACGTATTGATACGTCTTCAATACAAAATCAAAATACACCTGAATACACTGATAAAACAGTGGTAGAGCTGAAAAACCAAATCGACTTTCTAAAAAAACAGTTAGAAAAAGCCGAAGATCGTGAATCCAAGGCGAATGCTCGTATTGATACGCTTCTAACGCTCATTGAAATGAAGCCTCCCACGGCCAATATGACTACGTTTACCGATCAAGAACCGCTGCAACCAAGCATGGCCAAAACAGCTCCAGAACCGGACACAGCAGAAGCTAAACATGACGGATTGACTACTCCGGAAAAAACGGAAAATAAGCGTATTCCAGTGCCGGAACATGTTGAACCGGAGCAGCCGAAAAGAGGGTGGTTAAGCCGGTTTTTCTTGCCGAATGGCTAAGGGCATTATTCAACTGAGCTAATCAAAAGCGTGAAACATTGGTCAAAGAATAGGCGTGGAACGTGACAAATCATTAAAAAAGCCCGATCTGGAGGATACGGGCCAATCAAAATGATATATACCATTGATTAATAAAGACAATTATACAGCATTTCGTATAAGGTGTATTATGTTAATTTTAGAATAATTATAAAGTGTCCAACTTGGATGAGAATGGGTGTTCAAGTAAGTGTTGATTTTGCAATAAGATTAAAATTACGTTGTTTACACAAAATTTAAGAAATTTTATCTCCAATTCAACTAATATTAAATCTGTATTTAATCAAAGGTATTTTTAAAATGTTCCTAGATTGGCCAGAACATACAGCACATGTCAAAAAATCATTTGGATCTTTAGGAAAAACTCACCCTAAAATGCTTCAAGCTTATTTAGCACTTAATGATGCTGCTGCTGCCGAGGCATTAGATATCAAAACACGTGAATTAATATCTATAGCAGTGGCAATCACTACGCGTTGTGAAAGCTGTATTTCAGTGCATGCAGAAGCAGCAATGAAAGCTGGTGCAACAGAAAGCGAAGTAGCTGGTGCTTTAGCTACAGCAATTCATTTGAATGCAGGAGCTGCATATACATTTGCTTTACGAGCTTTAGAGGCATATGAAGCACAGAAATAATATCTTTATTAGGTATTGAAAAAGATAATTTGACTAGAAAAACTGCTACATAATTATTTGAAAAAATTTAATGTACAGTCTCAAAAATGGGAGTTCAACAAAACTCCCATTTTTTATTATTGAGTCAGTTCTTAGTCGATGTAATGAGAATTTAATATAATAGCAATTACATTAAATTTCTTTAATTATCATAAAGATAATATCATTTTTAAAATTTCGTATAAC
>NZ_JBZAYK010000005.1:0-12169 GCF_058242925.1 Acinetobacter sp. LipI_19 | reverse complement strand
AATAAAACCATTGATTTTCTTTTATATATGACAACTATATACTTGTCATATTTGGTAGTCAATCCGTCATAGTTAAGTAGTCAATCCGTCATAGTTAGTAGTCAATCCGTCATAGTTAGTAGTCAATCCGTCATAGTTAAACGTTGAAAGGCTTGCTCCATAAGGGATACAGCTCAATGAAAAGATTTAAAAGATATAAAAATAATTAAAAATACGTTTGAAAAAATTGCCCTTGGTTTTCGCTTCGCTCAAACTCTATTGAATCTCGCTTTCGCTCGATTCGCCGGGGCAATTTTTAGGTTAATATTCCCGTGACTTTGAGAAAAAGCAAAAACAAGAGCAAAAGAAACTCGGAATTCGCTTCGCTCATAAATTTTTTACTCGCTACGCTCGATCTAGGCTCAATTTTCTGCATGTGATTTACGCTTATTTAGGCTTCACAGCCTAAAAAGCTGTTTTTCAGAGAGTCGAGGTGCGAATTTTGGTGCTTCGCTCGTAGACACTCGCTCTATTCATCCCGATTAGAATAAAAATAGTCTCTATTTGGCGCTCATTTGCGTTTTTTGACCTGATTACTCATTTCAATAGTCGAATCTATGTCTTATGTAAAAATGTGGCTGAAATCGCATGTGAGAGCGTTTTAACTTAGGTTTAATTTTTGATTTGTAGGCTAGAGTTTTCGCTTATAGATTTTTCTCTTAAAAATACAATAGTCAGGATCTCTTTTGGCCAAGCACTATCTTTACTGTCAGTTAAGTCAATTAAGTGGATTGGGAGCCGGTACATACCGGTAATTTTTGGTTCACACACCACGCATCTAAAGATAAAGGCCTAAAATCCCCAATTTATAAGGGATGCAGATGATTATTTATGAGGAGGAATCCGATACCAATAGATAGAAGAAAAACTATTTAAGCTTTTGTTTTATATAAATATTCAATGATACCGCTGATGATATCAATAAAATGCAATTTTTAGATGTTAAGTGATTGTTTAATATATAATTTTTCTGATATCACTTTGATTTCTAGTGTGATATCCAAAATACCTATTTAAATTTTAATTATCAAAAACTTAAGTGGTATCAAAGTCTTTTAATAGTAAATAAAAAATGATTGTGTCTCTTTTGTCAGTCGTTTAGGTATAAAAACGGACACAGAAATAGCCAATTTATGTTCTCCAGAAATGAGTTCTCAAAAAACGGTCATATTTTCTATAAATGTATGTTTTTAAAAAATTATAGTGAGAACTCAACATAGTTCTCAATTTCATGGTTTAACCATAATTAAATTATTGAAAAATAAATAAAATAGATGAGTTCTTGAATTATTTTCGACAAAAGTTCTCAAAATTACCAATTTTTAACATTAAGTCTCTGAAATTTATTTGAAAATGTGAGCTCTCAATAGGGATTTTTAATTATGAGCAACTTTATTGTCGATTCAGCCAACATCGTTTCATTTCCTCGGCCATGTGACTTCTGTGAATCAAAGGAAAATGTTCAAAAATTTGCAGGGCTGATGCTTTGTGGGAGCTGTCAGGAAAATATCCGGATCACTAATCCTGGCATGTTTGAGGCCAATGGTCAGATTGAACAAAAAGCCCAGGATTAACCTGGGCTGCGTATAAGAGATTTTATGTTAAATAAAATCTTAAAAAATAGATAATTAATTAATTTTACGTTATTTTTATGCAGTAAATTTAGTTGCTTTTAATGAAAAATTAAGGGGTTGATCTTTGTGAAAGAAGAATATTTCTACGAAATTGCTAATTTTGTTTGTAAGTTTAATGAAAATAATTTGATGGATTTATTCGATGAAATTGTTTACCCAGCTTTCACATCTCAAAAAAATTGGAAGGTAAAACAGGGAAACTTTTTCTTTAAAGATGTGCAATTAATAAATCTAGATGAAAAGTCTGAAAAAACACTTGCTCTAGTAGGTAGATTTGTTCGAGATACGGTTCTAAAAAGCCCTCAAAGATATAACTATGAATCTGGCGATTTAATCCAAGGTGAACAAGAAATGCAGACATCGCCATCTGCTATTTTTGTTCTTATATTAAATAATCATCGACTCATTTATTTAAAAGAAACAGCTTATGCTCCAACTGTAGAGATGTTTAGAAAAACGGCTTTAACTTTTTTAAGAAGAGAGACTAGATCTTACATGGAAGCATTGCCGAAAGAACATCGCCAAGAATTTATACAACAGTATGGTTTACCCGACTTACGTATTACACCACTGACATCAAAGCAAAGTCTAGCTAGCTTTGTTCGCTCTTATAACTTATTAGAAACAGTAAAAATTACATTAAAGTCTCGTAATAATGATGAAATTAATAATGCAGATTTTATTGATTCTCTTCAAGAAATATCAGAATCTGTAAATAGTAAATCTACAGTCCTGACTTACCAAAATACAGATGGATTAGACAAAGAGGAAATGATAGAACAGATAGAAAAAACAACAAAACACACAAATCAGCATGTTCAAATAATAGGGCGATCTTTAACAGGTGAAGTTGTTAAAGGAGATAATGATAATTTTAAAATTGTACAAAGTATCAGTGGTATTGATCTAGGACAGTTAAAAAATACGGCTAAGTCCTTATTCAAAAGACTAAAGAAGTTAAAAGAAAATAAAAGTATTTCTTTGCCTGAAACAGAAAGTAATGTTAAAGAAAAATTGGACAATTTAAACTGTGATTAACTATGAATGAGCAGAAAATTAAGGAAATGAGCAAGGAATTGCTAGAATCTGATACTAATATATTTCATTTATATAAAGTATCTAGAGTAATTCCTTTTTCTCCAACGAATAAATTAAGTATTGTTCTAATATCTGTTTTATCATTTATAATTAGTCTAGGAATAAATCAAGAACAAATTGTTGATAAAATTAATAATTTTTCTCCAATAATTCTTGGTTGTGTCGCTACAATTACAGGTTTTTTAATTGCCGGATATACTGTTTTTTGTTCTGTAACTGAGCCTAAATTATCAGTATTACTTCACTTAGCAGGTAAAAGAGAATATGGAATATCTAAATTAAAGATTACTCATTTGAAATTTATTAGAGTATTTATATATTATATTTTTTATGCAGTATCTTTGATATTTATTATTGCTTTTTCAGGTGAAAATAAAATTCTATATATTATTTTTGATGAAAAATCAAATTATATAAACTGTTTTTTTAAAATTGTTAATTTATTAGTTTTTAACTGGATTATTATTTTCTTTATATTCTTATTAATTCAACTTGGTGCTTTTGTTTTTAATATTTATCATTCAATCATGACTGCAATATGTGCATATCCATACACAAGTAAGATCAATTTTGATAAAAATGATAACAATAAGGGAAGGTAATTTTTGCAAAATATAAATTTATTAAATAAAAATGGGATATCCCATTTTTATTTAATAAGGCCCCATAAATCTTGAGCCGTTGAAGTGGATCATGTGAGACGGATTATCCGCCATCCAGACTTCAGTTTCCCATGCAATAACACCACTATATTTTACATAGGTCTTAGTATCAGGAAAAGCCGAGACAAACACTAAACCAGCTGTACATCCTTGAAATAATGTATTTAATTCACCATATCTTTTATGGTCTACAGGTCCATGACTAGTAACAGCTTCGATTAGGAATAACCAATTTTTTTCAGGATTATAGATAACAACATCTGGCAATTTCCCGTGGTTATCTAATTGCACACCTAAAGATGCTAGTAGATCAACATCGAAGAACCCATGCTTGTTACCTGTATCACCTGCATAAACTAATGCTCCTCCAGGAACATATCGACCACCAAAATCGATGACTATATCTTTGATTAGCTGAGAATGGTCACCTGCTGAAAGTAGAATAGTTTGACCATCCGTTAATTGCAGTGGAATCATATTCATTTCACGCTCTCGTGCATACATTTGAGCAAGAGTTTGTCTTTGCTGCAAGTAATTTTGTAGCATGATTGCATATTGCTCTGATCCATAAGTTTGAAGAACTTGAAGCAAATTGGATTCAATTTGATATACAGCTTTTGGGCTATTAACTGGTCTATCAGGCTTATCGGGGTTATAAAGACAAATTCCTGCTTCAATAAACTGGTGCATCGATTGTCTACGGAATGTCTCTCGTGTATTTGGAGCATATTCTCTTTGATAGTGCTCTCGTGACCAGCTCATAATAGGTGTAATACCTACTAAAGGGTTACTTGCTTGGTTCCATAATTTTTCAGGTGTCATATCAAGTAAACAGAGTAGACAGAGAGCAGTACGTTCATTAAGTTGTTGGCGCGGCATGCCTAATTGGACAAGAATATCGTATGCTTGCTGCAGCTTTATATCTTGGTTATTCACTTAATCTCCCCGAGAAGGTTATCAATCTGCTTTTGATTCATTTTAATGTCGTATTTTTTGCCTAAAAGCTGCAAATTTTGAAGGGATGGATATTTCATGTTTCTGAGATCCGTCGCATTTACTTGAGTATGACCTGAGAAAATACGGAAATAGCTATCCAATAAGCTGCTATTCAGAAAACAAGCTAACCCCATTGCTGTTTCATAGTCAAAGCCTTGTTTTTTTATATGAAATACATTCCAACAATTATCAAACCCGATCCATTTTGTATCAATCATATTGGGATCTATGACATTAGCAACAATTCGTCGTTTTTCTTCTTTAGAGCTGAATCGTCTGACAATCACGTAAAAGCCATTATTCGGTAGTAGCCATTTCTGTGAATCTGGTGTAACCCTAATAGCATTTGGCTTCTTATGCTCTTTTGGATATTGAAGTTGCTTATCTATGAAATGATGTGGGTAAAATAATGGAACAGCTCCATCTTGAGGCGATTGCTCCAAGAACTCTTTCATTCTGTGAGACACAATTGGTCCTGTGCTTACAGATATTCCCAATTCATTTAATGAAACGGCAAAAAATGTATTATTTTCTTCTTGAGGCTGCCCGTTCGTAGCAATGCGGATAAATAGTTCTGGATCATTAGGTTTAATGACTTCAATAAAAGGGACGGTTTTGCTTTGGTAGTCACGGAAGGTCTGGTCATTAGATTGAGAAATTTGAACGTTTGACTGCTGTTTACCTTTAATCAGTTTAATGATGATATTTTCTTGTAAAACATCATCATCTTTAAAAGCCATGTCTCGACTTTCGAAGATATGAATATGTTCTATAGAACACTCCTTCAAAATTAATTCTCTGAATGGCTTGTAATAAGGACCATTGCAAAATGATCTTGGAATAATCGTTACAATTTGCCCATCTTGTTCAATGAGTTGAATTGTTAGTGCAACAAATGCTGAATAAAGATTAACGGTTTCAATTCCAACCTTTCTCAACTCTTTCCGATGTTCTGAATTGCTATTAATTTTTTTATATGGAGGGTTAATAATTGCATGAGTGTATCGCTTTCCTTTGTCAGAAGATATATTTTCAACAGCCCCTAAAATGAAGTCCTGAGCATAGATAGAAAAGTTAATATCTATAGCATGCATGTTAATTTCTAATTGTTCTCGCATGATGGGATCAATTTCCCAGAGATCTACTAACTTAATATTTTTAAGTTTTTTTGCAGCAGAAATGGTCAATGATCCTATGCCTGCTCCACAATCTAGAAGTGTTATCTCTTTTTTGTGATCGTCGAATAGGCTTGCCATATATTCAGCAATAACACTAGGCGTCATGAATTGCCCAAGTTCAGATTTTTTCTTGGGATTTAGCTTAGCATTCGTAGTCTTTCTTATGTGTTCGACAGTCATAAGATTCATGGTTCGTATTGCTGACCTAGTGAAACAAAAGTATCGTAAGTATAAACGGAAAAAGATGCTTATTTTTGATAGCTGTTTGATCTAGTTTTAAGTGCTATAAAATCCGTCATTCAATCAATTTTTTATTGCCCAGATATTTATAAACCTGATTTATAAATATCTGGGCAATAAAAAAGCCCAACATTCTGTTGGGCTTTTTCTTGGAATTGGAATCAGCTATAACAATAGAAATACTCTAAGAAGTCATACTTATGATTCGTTTCACTTTTTTTGAAGCTTTGATCTTTTTTCCAATATTACTCTGGCCAATCACACAAATCGTTTTATCAGTCTTATTGGCTATTAGCTATGTCTATCGAAAACACGCAATTGGTAAATATTCATTGATTTTTCTAGTCGTATTTTCAATCATTTTTTCATTAATGACAATTTACTTTTTTTCACAAGACTGGATATAAAACAACCAAAATTATTGGCAAAAGGTATCAAAACTGCTTAAAAACAAAGCGACATGTTTCTAAGTCGCTTTTTTGCTGATGAATGACCATTTTTAAAATATTTAAATATTTGAAATAAAAAGGATTTAAAAGAAGTGTTTCGCATAACGCCCATTATGTTAAATAGAATCAAAAAACCTCCAATAAAATCGTTATAGTATTATTATTTATTGAGTAGATAAGAGAATTAAATTAGTGAAATACTCAAATGAAAAAATAGTAAAAGCTCTCTTACTTTCTCCTTTACCACTACTTTTTTTCACAGCAGTCCTGTTTAT
The DNA here is from genome assembly GCF_058242925.1 of Acinetobacter sp. LipI_19. NCBI lineage: Bacteria > Pseudomonadati > Pseudomonadota > Gammaproteobacteria > Moraxellales > Moraxellaceae > Acinetobacter > Acinetobacter sp. LipI_19. The sequence continues at coordinate 5,598 of NZ_JBZAYK010000005.1, read as the reverse complement.
CGTAATGAATCAGGAATACAGCCTATACTCGATTTTAGTGGTTCTTGTAGGGCACGGTCTTGTCTACTTGGCTTATTGTATTTTGACTGTACCTTTCAGCTTCATATTCTCAATTCTTTTAAATCGTTATAACAGTCTTAATTTATTAACTATCTGTATTGCCTCTATAATTATTGCTACTCCATTTTTTATTCTTTTTGGATGGAGTCACACAGGAGAAATTTCGAAAGAGTGGTGGAAGATGTATACAGATACATGGACTATCTTTATGGCTCTATTTCCTGGCTTATGTTATTGGCTATTTCTGATTAACCTAAAAGATAAGAAATCAAAGAATATTGAATAAACCATTGCATAGAGATTCTTAAATTTCCCTAAAATTAACATAATACACCTTATACGAAATTCAAAAAAAATAATATTATCTTTATGATAATTAAAGAAATTTAATACAATCTCCATTATATTAAATTCTCATTACATAGGCTAAGAACTGACTCAATAATAAAAAATGGGAGTTTTGTTGAACTCCCATTTATCTGAGAATATTGCACCATTAAAATCTGGGACTAAACACCTAGTATCTTTTATTAGATTTGAAGGTTGTAGGTTGAGCTGAGCAACTTATGCCGAGGGGCTGACATTTATCAGACAGAGTATCCATTTCAGCTTTCGGTGCTGTCTAGAAATAAAGGGAAAGTTGTTTCAGGCGAGGACATCACTTTTGCAAAGATGAATGAGAGGTGTCTCTGCCTGAATATTTGCTTTTCTAGAATTGAGTGTCTAGAAATCAAATGAGGTTTGTAGATAATACGTTTGTGGCGCACCTACATACATTCCACCGACTTGATCCGCTGAACGAGTGTAGTATTCACGGTCAAATAGGTTCTTCACACCGAAGCCCACTTTGAGACCATTGAGTTGTGTGTTGGAAAAATCATAGGATGCCCGAATACCCACTAAACCATAACCAGGAATGTTGCCATAGCGTCCAGTAGCATCATGGGTGCCCGATGCGGTTTGACCAGATTGACCGTAGAAATTAGTGTTTAGTGTCCATTGATCAATTTTATAGTCTATTCCAGCATTGCCGACCAATTGTGAATAAAAGTCGAGATCTTGTCCTTTGTTTTCCCCAGCAGATGCGGTTGCTTTGGTGTAAGTGGTATTGGCATATAGCGAAATACCGCTGAGTTCGTCACTGATTGCACCGAGATTATATTTAAATCCGAACTCGGCTCCTTTGTGTTCAGTGGCACCTAAATTTGAGTAAGTTTGAGTTGCATCATCTCGTTTTAATTCATCAGAAAAATCAATATAAAACAGGGTGAATTCTAGGGATAGATATGGGTCTAAATAGTGTGTACCAATTTCATAATTATTGGCTTTTTCAGGTTGCAAGCCTTGCATGGTCAGATAGGCACCTGACGCATTGGTATTAGCCATTTGGCTATATTGTAGTGGTGCAAAAGATTTACCGTAGTTTGCAAAAATATTCCACAAATCATTGGCTTTATACATGACTGAAAAGCTTGGTAATACTACATCATAGGATTTTTCAGCATGTACTCCGTTGAGTACCGATGCATCTTTATTTAATTTGTACATATTTTCGGTGGTTTTGATTTTCTCAAAACGAACACCAGGAATCAGAGACCATGCACCCACATCTGTGCGGTTGTCGATGAACAATGCATGTGCATCTGTTTTCCCGTCTGCTTTGGTCCAAGCATATTCATTTGTAGGGCCTGTGACCGTGTTATAGCTTGCACGATTAACCGCCTCTTCACTAGTTTCATGTAGATAGCGATAGCCCACAGAAACTTCATTTTCAGTAGTCCCAAGTTGGTACGCATGCGAATACCGTGGCTCGATTGCCGTCACTTTATAATTACGTGGCGCCGTTTGGTACAGTTTTGATCCACTACGTTCCATTCCTGCATCACGGAAGGTGTCAGTGTGATAGGCCAAAAGCTCAAAGGCATTGTCATCTTTTTTATAGCTGTATTTAACTGAACCGTCAGTACGATGCCCTTTCATATAATCATGATTGCGCAAGGACTGATATGGATTTTCAGCAAATTGAGCAGGGGTTAAACCTCCAGGCATATCTACATCTGCATCGTAGCGGTGTAGATTGGCTTCAATTTTTGCATATTCATCTATTGCATAAGCTGCTTTTAAGCGAATATCGTTGATGTCAGAGTCATCATTTTTATCGCGAAAACCCTCTCCATTAACGCCAGAATATAACAGCGCTAAGCCTAAACCGTTGTCTAAGGTTCCACCCACAAATAAGTTGGGGTTAAATTTTACATGACCGTTTTCTGCAATTTCTGTAGTGAGGTCTACCGTTCCAGCAAAGGTTTCAGGAATTGTACGCGAGTTAAAGTTAATAATCCCTCCTACATTTTGTGGCCCAAAGCGAACAGAGCCCGCGCCACGCACCACGTCGATACTTTCAGTATTGCCTAAACTAGTGGGTGCTAAGGAGAGTTGTGATTGACCATAAGGGGCAAACGAAAGTGGAACACCGTCCACGAGTACCTGTGAGCGTGGTGAAAACCGTGACGTTAAACCACGGACACCGATGCTTAACGATGCATCACTCCCTGCTGTTCCTGCATTTTCAGGAGCTTGAATACCAGGCACAGTGCGTAAAGCCTCTTTGACAGAAGTTACGCCTCGGTTAATCAACTCATCACGCTGAATGACTGTACGCGCTCCAGCATGATTTAGTACTTTCTGTGCATTGGCTTCATCTAACCAGTTGCCTTCGGCTTGCACAGTTATCGTGTTAAGCGTCACAGTAGGGTATGTATCGGCTGCATAAAGTATGGAGGGAAATAAGCAGAGGGTGAGGACTGATTTTTTGAAATGAGGGAGTAACACAAGAGATCCTTAAAATGATGTATAGGTTAAATGTGAAGAAAATACGGAGAATTTGTAAGTTTGTGAAATGATAAGCTGACTAGCGAGATCTGTAAATGATAATCGTTTGCTTTTTATTCAAGTGTTATATAAAAATTATTAGAATAAAGGGAATAGTGAAAGCACTTAAAAGTGAGCCGGCAATCTATACAAAATTCTTTTCTGAAAGTGTTCTGCAATATCAAACAGGCTGACAGTTTTCTAGAATATGAATACAGAAAGATAGATAAAAACGGCGGCTAACATTTGAGTAAAAATTGAACTTATTGCTGAGTTTAGCCTAAAAAACCAATGGCTTTCACTGGGAGGCCATTGGTTTTAGTGTATGTTGAATTTTGCTTAATCTGACATTAGTTTTACATTACAGATTGTTGGTCAAGTCCGCCTGAGTGTTATCAGATTTATCTTGAGCATGCTTTCCCCAGTTAAACTTCTGTGCACAGATGCCTAATCCAACAATAAACAATGCAAGTAAACTGGTATAGGTTACTTCTTTGAAATAAGTGCCTTCAACCAACATGGTAATAAGTGCGCCAATAATAAAGAAGATTGCAAGATACGTAAAATATTATATATTTCAATATGCTGATTCCATTCGGGAAAAATATCATTTGGGTATAGCTTTAGTGATTTAAGAGTTTGAAGAAACTGAGAGTCTATTTTTAACTTTTCTGGATGATCAACTATGTCATCAAATAATGCAGATGATCTATGAGTTAAAAATTTACCTGTAACAGAGGAGTGGTACGCCTTAGCATTAATTTTAAAGGCTTCATTACTATCATTTTTAACTATTTTTTTAAAATTTTTCGGTAAACCGTACATCATTTTATGATGATATGAACTTATATGACTCGTTATCACAAAAGATTCAAGAGATGAAATTTCTTCTAAAGAGGAATAAGAGTTTTGCATTAAAGGCCTAAGCTAAAAAATCAGAATTATGAAATTTCTCTAAAATTAACATAATACACCTTATACGAAATGCGTTATAATTATCTTTAGAAATCAATGCTGTAGTTTCTAGTTTATAGCCCATCTTCCCCAAGATGGGTTTTTTTTATGATTTTTCACGTTCCACGCCTATTCTTTGATCAATGTTTCACAACTTTGATTAGCATGCCTAAACAAGTCTCTTAGCCATTCGGCAAGAAAAAACGGCTTAACCATCCTCTTTTCGGTTGCTCCGGTTCAACGTGCTCCGGCACCAGAATACGCTTATTTTTTGTTTCGACCGGAGTAGTCAATCCGTCATGTTTAGCTTCTACTGTGTCCGGTTCTGGAGCTGTTTTGGACATGCTTGGTTGCAGCGGTTCTTGATCGGTAAACGTAGTCATATTGGTTTTTGGGGCTTCTAATAGACGTTGCATTGCCTCAATTTGTTCGTCCTTAACATGTAACTGATCATTCTTAGCTTTTAATTCATCTCGTTGAAATTTCTCACGGTCATGAGCCTGTTCTAGCTGTTTTTGAAGCATGTGAACCTGTTGTTCAAGCAGGTGAACCTCTGACAACTTTCGTGTTTCGGTTGTCTGTGAACTGTTCACATGTTTAGATGGTTCACCAAAGACTCGAATAGCTTCAGAAAGATCAATTTTACCATCGCTATTCTTACTTAAATTACCTTTATTTATTTGTTTATAAACGGCTTGACGAGTCATTCCATAGAGGTTTGAAAGTTCGATAACAGATAGTGATTTCATGTTGTAATTTAGGTTGTCTATTATGTGAACTAAGATACATTAAGAAACAGTCAACCGCTACATACACAATCAAACCTCACCCTTTAAAACCTAAATTCCTAAGATGAGGAATAAATTGCTTTTGTTGTATTGGATCTCTAAGCATTTCTTTTATTCTTGATGCCAGTACATCATAGCTTTCTCCTTGAGCTGCTAAATGCGATAGCTCATGTAAGCGAGAAAGCTGATTGCCAAACATATTGATTTGAGCGTCTGTTAGTTTATAAACCTTATCTTGTTCGTTATTTTGATTAATGCTTTTTGATTTTTCTTTAAATGAAAAAAGAATATGGGTGACTTTACGACCAGTTTTTTTCTGCTCATAGGAAACGCTTAATGGGCTGCATTCATTTATTTGGTCTACAGCAGTATCAATTACCCGTTTTTTGAAATCTGCAAATAGTGGGTATTTTTTGCCAAGCTCCAACATGCTTCGTAAGCTCTCAACAGAGATTTCACGCTTACCTATTTGTCTGTATTGCACCAATAATTCATAAATACGAATACCATATCCACTATTGATCCCAGCAATATCTGATAGAGCATACTTAGTAAATTCTCTACTTAAATTAGATATGAAGGGCAAGATAGGTTTTGAAAAACGAATACCAATGATACTTTGACTATCCAAAAACTGGATCTCTTGTACCCACCTCATTTTTATAGATTTATCATCAATACTAAGATTAATAGATCTTTCATAAAGTCTATTAATACCTTCTTTTAAGTCTCTATATGCGGTTTTTTCATGTACTCCTAATAGCTGTAGTTCATTAACGCTTACAGGGTATAACTCATCATCAGTAATAGGCTGGCTCTTCGGAATACGTGAAATAGCTGCCAAGACGATACGCTGTTCTACAGCACTTAATTGATAGGAAGCTTCTATAACTTGATTTGATTTAACAATTTGATTCTTATCCAA
>NZ_JBZAYK010000004.1:0-55180 GCF_058242925.1 Acinetobacter sp. LipI_19 | reverse complement strand
CTAGTTCTTCAGGTCATGTCAACATGATGAAAGGTCAACCATTTCACGTGAAATATCGTGAAATTATTCGCCGATTAATGTTCTTGATTGGTGCATTGGTAGTCTTTCGACTAGGAGCGCATATTCCGCTGCCGGGTATTGATAATGTTGCTCTAGAACGTTTTTTCAAAGCTAATGAAGGTACTTTTTTAGGTTTGTTTAATATGTTCTCGGGTGGAGCATTAGAACGAATGTCCATTCTTGCGTTAGGGATCATGCCGTATATTTCTGCATCAATTATTGTGCAGTTGATGTCGACAGTGGTTCCTTCGTTAGAAGCATTGAAGAAAGAAGGCGAGCAAGGTAAGCGTAAGATTAATCAATATACGCGTTATGGCACCCTATTACTTGCATTAGTCCAAGGTATTGGAATGTGTGCTGGTCTAATCAGTCAAGGTATTACTTTGACTTCAGGATTAGCTTTTTACATTCCTGCGCTAACATCATTAGTTGCAGGTACCATGTTCTTAATGTGGTTAGGCGAGCAAATTACTGAACGTGGTGTTGGTAATGGTATCTCAATGATTATCTTTGCAGGTATTGTTGCTGGTTTACCAAATTTAGTGATTCAGGCATTTACTTCGGTAGATAATGGTCAATCAAGTTTAATTGGTTTGGCTATCTTTGGATTGCTATCAGTTGCTGTTTTAGCAGCAATTGTGTTTATTGAAAAAGCTCAACGTCGTATACCTGTGAACTATGCTCAAAAACAGCAAGGTCGTCGTGTATTCACTGCACAGCAAACGCATTTGCCATTGAAAATCAACATGGCAGGGGTTATTCCAGCAATTTTCGCTAGTTCGTTATTGTTGTTCCCTGCAAGTTTAGGTCAATGGTTAGGCAGTGCTGATCCAAATGCAGGAATTGTAAAACGTAGCCTACAAGATTTGGCATTGGTATTATCGCCTGGACAACCGTTATATTTAGTGCTCTTCGGTGCGTTAATTATCTTTTTCTGTTATTTCTATACGGCGCTAGTTTTTAGCCCGAAAGAAGTATCAGAGAACTTGAAACGCAGTGGAGCTTATGTACCTGGTATTCGCCCAGGTGAGCAAACTGCTCGTTACTTAGATCATATTCTTAATCGTTTGACGTTTATTGGTGCAATCTACATTACAGTCATCTGTTTAATGCCGATGATTTTACAGAGTTCTTTTGGTATTCCATTCCATTTGGGTGGTACATCATTACTCATCGTAGTTGTAGTTGTTATGGACTTTATGGCTCAGCTTCAAGCCCACTTAACATCACATCAATATGACGATCAATCGTTAATGAGAAAAACGACTGCTCATCCTAAGGGATAAGCGCACTTAGAAGGTTTCATCATGAAAGTACAAGCTTCTGTAAAGAAAATTTGTGGTAGCTGTAAAGTTATCCGTCGTAATGGGGTTATTCGCGTAATTTGCAGCGCAGAACCTCGTCATAAGCAGCGTCAAGGTTAATTTAATTAAGACCTGTTGATTTCAGTAGGCTAATTAGGTTATTATCCGCCCCTCAAGATTTTTGTGGGGCGGTTGATTATCTCTACTGCCTTTTTGGAGAAATTTGAATGGCTCGTATTGCCGGTGTAAACATTCCGGATAACAAGCATGCTGTTATCTCTCTTACGTATATTTTTGGTATTGGTCGCCACACAGCTAAGAACATTTTAGCTGCTGCAGGTATTACGACTACTACGAAAATTCGTGAATTAGATGATGCTCAGCTTGATGCGATTCGTGCAGAAATTGCTAAGGTTCCGACCGAAGGTGATTTACGTCGCGAAATTTCCATGAACATTAAACGTTTAATGGATTTAGGCTGCTACCGCGGTCTTCGTCATCGTCGCAGCTTGCCTGTTCGCGGACAACGCACCAAAACTAACGCACGTACCCGTAAAGGTCCGCGCAAACCTATTAAGAAATAAGATTTCTGGAAGCTAAAAGATGGCTAAAGATACTCGCGCACGCAAGAAGGTCACTCGTACCGTCTCTGAAGGTGTTGCACACATTCACGCTTCTTTTAATAACACCATTGTTACGATTACTGATCGTCAAGGTAATGCATTGGCTTGGGCTACTTCAGGTGGACAAGGCTTCCGTGGATCACGTAAATCAACTCCGTTTGCTGCTCAGGTAGCTGCTGAAGTTGCTGGTAAAGCTGCTTTAGATTACGGTTTGAAAAACTTGGACGTCCTTGTTAAAGGTCCTGGTCCAGGTCGTGAATCTGCGGTTCGTGCATTAGGTGCAGTGGGTTATAAAATTAACAGCATTACCGACGTGACACCGATTCCGCACAACGGTTGCCGTCCACCTAAAAAACGTCGCGTGTAAGGAGAAACATTCATGGCTCGTTATATTGGTCCAAAATGCAAACTCTCTCGCCGCGAAGGGACAGACCTGCAATTAAAATCTGGCGTTAAACCATTTGACGTCAAAACAAAAAAATCTGCTAAAGCTCCTGGTCAACATGGCCAAAGCCGTGCTAAACAATCAGAGTATTCACTACAATTACGTGAAAAACAAAAAGTACGTCGTATGTACGGTGTTTTAGAGCGTCAATTTAGTAATTACTACAAAGAAGCTGCTCGTGTTAAAGGCGCAACAGGTGAAAACTTGTTGAAATTGCTTGAAAGCCGCCTCGATAACGTTGTTTATCGCATGGGTTTTGGTTCTACACGTGCAGAAGCTCGTCAGCTAGTATCTCATCGTTCAATCACTTTAAATGGTCGTCGTGTTAACATCGCGTCTATCCAAGTTAAAGCGGGCGACGTGATTGCAGTTCACGAAAGCGCTAAACAACAATTACGTATCAAAAACGCGATTGAATTAGCTGCTCAACGTGGCACAGCTGCTTGGATTGAAGTAGATCATTCAAAACTTGAAGGTACATTTAAAGCTGCACCAGATCGTTCTGATTTACCTGCTGAAATCAACGAAAGCTTGATTGTAGAATTGTATTCTAAATAATCCTTGAGGTAGCAATAATGACGCGTACTGCAAACGAGTTTCTAACCCCGCAAGCGATCAAAGTCGAAGCGGCAAGCGGGACCTCGGCAAAAGTGATTCTTGAACCATTAGAGCGTGGCTTTGGTCATACTCTTGGTAATGCTTTACGTCGCATCCTATTATCTTCTTTGCCTGGCGCAGCCGTGGTTGAAGTAGAGATAGAGGGTGTCGAGCACGAGTACAGTACTTTAGAAGGCTTGCAGCAGGACATCGTCGAGCTCTTGCTGAACCTAAAAGGATTGTCTATTAAGCTGTTCGATCAAAACGAAGCATATTTGACATTGGAAAAACAAGGTCCTGGCGATATTACTGCTGCTGACCTTCGTTTACCACATAATGTTGAAGTGGTTAACCCTGAACATTTGATTGGTACTTTAAGTGCTTCAGGCTCATTAAAAATGCGCTTGAAAGTTTCTCAAGGTCGTGGTTATGAAACTTCTGACTCACGTTTCCCTGAAGGCGAAACGCGTCCTGTAGGTCGTCTACAGTTAGATGCTTCTTATAGCCCGATTAAACGTGTTTCTTACACAGTTGAAAATGCTCGTGTAGAACAACGTACTGACCTTGATAAGCTCGTCATTGATCTTGAAACGAATGGAACTGTAGATCCTGAAGAAGCTATCCGTAAAGCGGCAACAATCTTGCAACAACAAATTGCAATTTTTGTTGATCTTCAGAAAGATCAAGCTCCAGTTGCTCAAGAGCCACGTGAAGAAGTTGATCCAATCTTGCTTCGTCCAGTTGATGATCTAGAGCTTACTGTTCGTTCTGCTAACTGTTTGAAAGCAGAAAATATTTACTACATTGGTGATCTAGTACAGCGTACTGAGGTTGAGTTACTTAAAACTCCTAACCTTGGTAAAAAATCGCTTACTGAGATCAAAGATGTTCTGGCTTCTAAGGGCTTACAGCTCGGCATGCGTTTAGAGAACTGGCCACCAGCTAGTCTCCGTATGGACGATCGTTTCGCCTATCGTAGCCGTTAATTAAGTAGGACTATCACCATGCGTCATCGTAATAGTGGTGTGAAATTAGGCCGTACCAGCAGCCATCGTAAAGCGATGTTCCAAAACATGGCTAATTCTTTGTTTGAGCATGAGTTAATTAAAACAACTGTGCCTAAAGCAAAAGAGTTACGTCGTGTAGCTGAGCCTTTAATCACTTTAGCTAAAAACGATACTGTAGCAAACCGTCGTTTGGCGTTTGCTCGTACTCGTTCAGCAGCAACAGTTGGTAAATTATTTACCGTTCTTGGCCCTCGTTACAAAGAACGTAACGGCGGTTATCTACGTGTTCTTAAAGCTGGTTTCCGTGCAGGTGATGCTGCACCGATGGCTTATGTAGAACTTGTGGATCGTGAAGTAAACTAATTACTCACGTCACAGAACAATCGGTTGTTCGAAAAAGGTCGGTGTTTCACCGGCCTTTTTTTGTGCCTTTTTGTTGGACAATTTATGGTTTTGTCCCAAATTGACTTAAATTTCGTCAGAAAAATGCAAACTTGACATTGCGTATTGTCAGATTTGTGCTTTAATAAAAAAGTACTCTTAAAAAGGTTATAAAAACAACATGGAAAAGCAAGTTGATATTCTTATCGTTGGCGCAGGTATCTCTGGTATTGGTGTAGCTGCACATCTTTCAAAACACTCACCACAACGTTCATTTGAAATTATTGAGCGTCGCGAGAGCTTTGGTGGTACTTGGGATCTATTTAAATATCCGGATATTCGTTCCGATTCAGATATGTCTACTTTTGGGTTTAATTTTAAACCATGGCAAAAAGCCAATGTATTAGCAGATGGTGCTTCAATCAAAGGCTACGTTGCTGAAGTTGTCGACGAATTTAAATTAAAAAATAAAATTCATTTTAATCAGCGTGTACGTACTGCAAATTATGATTCTTCAATTAAAAAATGGGTGGTACAAATTGAAGATGAAAATAAAAAACTCAATACGTGGGTTGCAAATTTTGTCATTGGATGTACTGGTTATTATAATTATGATCAAGGTTATCAGCCTGACTACCCTGGTAAAAATGATTTTAAAGGCGAATTTATTAATCCACAATTTTGGCCTGAAAACTTAGATTATTCGGGTAAAAAAGTGGTGATTATTGGTAGTGGTGCAACAGCTATTACCTTGGTTCCTGCTATGTCAAAAGGAGGGGCAGGGCATGTGACCATGTTGCAACGTTCACCAACATATATTGCTTCAATTCCATCTATTGATTTTGTTTATGACAAAATGCGTAAGGTTTTACCTGAAGATGTGGCATATAAGTTAACCCGCGCACGTAATATTGGCATGCAACGCGGGATTTATGCGCTTGCACAAAAACAACCGAAGTTACTACGTAAGTTCTTACTCAAATCGATTGAAATGCAATTAAAAGGTAAAGTGGATATGAAACACTTTACCCCAACATATAATCCGTGGGATCAGCGTTTATGTGTTGTGCCAGATGGTGACTTATTTAAAATTTTACGTTCTGGTAAAGCCAGTGTTGAAACAGATCAAATTGAGAAAATTACTGCCACGGGTATTCAATTAAAATCTGGTAAACATTTAGATGCGGATATCATCGTTTCAGCAACAGGGTTAGAAATCCAAATCTTGGGTGGTATCAAAGCTACAATTGATAATAAGCCAATGAATACTTCACAGCATATGTTGTATCAAGGTGTGATGGTTAGCGATGTGCCAAATATGGCAATGATCATTGGTTATATCAACGCATCATGGACATTAAAAGTTGATATCGCAGGTGAGTATATTTGCCGTCTTGTAAACTATATGGACAAGAAAGGCTATGATGAAGTTATTCCTCAAGGTGATGCAACTGAATTGATGGAAGATACGGTGATGGGCAGTTTAAGCTCAGGTTATATTGCCCGTGCGGCAGATGTGATGCCTAAACAAGGTAAGCATGCACCTTGGAAAGTGTCGAATAACTATTTAGCAGATCGCAAAGAACTCAAAAATGCTAAGTTTGAAGATGGAGTTTTAAAATTTCATAAGCGTGAAGCACAACTTGAAAAAAAGCCTAAACTGGTTTCTTAATCAAGCCTAGAAATCACTAAACTAAGCAATAGCAAAATAAAGAAACTATGAAATAAATAAGGAGCGAAAGCTCCTTATTTTATTGCGACATGGAAATTGATTTAAAAGAATGGTTAGTGATAGAAAAAGGAGCCAAAGCTCCTTTAACCGTGTTCAAATAAATTATAAAGAACGGGAAATCAGTTCTTTCATAATCTCGTTTGTACCTGCATAAATACGATTTGCCCGATTATCAATATAAGCGCGCGCAATTGGATATTCCAGCATATAACCATACCCGCCATGTAATTGGAGGCATTCATCAACGACATTGGAGAATACTTCTGAAATTTTGTATTTTGCGGCAGCTGCGGCATCAACACCTAAAGTGCCTTCAAGTTGTAATTCCATACAACGATCGAGATAAGCACGACAGAAATCAATTTCTGTGCGCATTTCAGCAAGCTTAAAGCGTGTATTTTGAAAAGCACTGATTGGTTTACCAAACGCTTTACGGTCTTTGGTATATTGAACCGTATGTGCTAGCGCTGCTTCTGCGCCTGCTTGGCAGATAATCGCAACCAGCATACGTTCCCACGCCAACTCTTTCATCAGCATGATAAACCCCATGCCTTCCATTCCTAATAAATTTTCTTTTGGTACACGAACATCTTCAAAGAACAATTCGCAAGTATCTTGTCCTTTCATACCAATTTTATTGAGTGGTTTTCCTTTGCTAAAGCCAGCACGGTCAGCTTCAACGATAATCAAAGATAGGTTGGCAGAACCTTTCTCTGAACTGCCTGTTTTACATACGACAATTGCCATATCGCACAGATAACCATTGGTAATAAAAATTTTAGAACCATTGATTACATATTCATCCCCGTCTAAAACAGCAGTAGTGCGAACGCCTTGTAGGTCTGAGCCTGTTCCTGGTTCTGTCATCGCGATGGCTGTGACTGTTTCTCCAGAAGCCATTTTAGGAATCCAATGTTTTTTCTGTTCTTCATTACCAAAGTTGTTGATGTAGTTGGCAACAATATCCGAGTGCAAAGAAAAACCTGTAGAAGAATCCATTGCATAAGCTTGCTCTTCAATCAGAATCATACTGTAGAGGCGATCTACCCCATAACCACCATATTCTTCAGGCATGGTTGCACAGAGCAGACCCATTTCACCTGCTTTGTTCCATAAATCCCGATCTACATGTTGTTGTTCTTCATATTTAGCAATATTTGGGACAACTTCTTTTTCATAAAATTTACGTACTGTTTCACGAAAAGCTTCGTGATCGGAATCAAACAATTTACGAGGCAACATATTGGTTAAAGGTCGGATAGCACCTGATTGCATTTTTATAATATCCATATGAGTTTTAGTGAGTTGAAATTATGTGAATTGCTTATTTGTCGCAATGAGATGAATGCTCAAAACTCACTTTTAAATGATGAATTTGGTCATTTAAAAGAATTTAGCGAGAAATTGATCGGGAATCAGGTAAACTAAGTCAGAATTAACCATTGGGGGAAAATGATGTCAGAAGAACTTACTTTAGAAGAACGTAAAGTGATTTATCGTGCTCGTCGCGGTTTAAAAGAAATTGATGTATATTTTGACCCATATGTAAAACAATATTACTTAGAAGCAAGTGCGCAAGAAAAAGCCTTGTTTAAAGAGTTAGTTGATCAGGAAGACCCAGATTTATTGGATTGGTTTATGGAAGTTTCAGAACCGCCTCGACCTGAACTTAGAGGTTTGATTAATAAACTTAAAGATTATGTCCACGGATGAGGTAAAAACTCACCAACGATATCAATTCAAACCCAGTCGTATTGCACTGGGTTTTCAGCTTTTGTGTTTAACAGTTATTTTTATTGTGCTGTGCTCCATTATAACTGTATGGACAAGTGTATTATTGCTGTTGCTGGCATGCTTTAGTCTAAAAATATTTAGAATGCGTCCAGAAGTCCGAAGTTTGGAACATTTTGATTTAGAGCATTGGAGCTTACAATATGAGGATTCCAATCAAATTCATCATATACAAATTCAGAAAATGATTGATCATCAATTTTATATTGCGGTGTATTTTTGTGAGGAAAGCAATAAAAGTCTAATTATTTGGCAAGATCAACTAAGCACAATACAGTGGAAATCTTTGAAATCTCGGGTCACGCTAAGTTAATTGTCTGACAAATATAAAAAATATAATTTTAATTTAATTTAAATAAAACAGTAGTTTATTTGTATTTTTTCTTATTGAATATTCATTGTTAGACCAAATATATAGAAAATAGCGCAATTATGAGATTGTCCGACAATTCTATCTGTGAAAATCTGATTTTGCATGTAAATTAAAATCACCAACAGCGAGGAGGAATTTCCAAATGGGTGAAATTCATACGTTTTGGTTCTTAGTGGTTGCAATTGTTTTTGCAATTATATTTGGAAGACTAGGAACTATGCTGAGGGAACAGATCGAGAAAGCTAACGCTAACAGTGTTAACGGTAGCAAATTTAAAAGACTTAAAACGAATAAACTCTCTTAAAGAGTTTACCTTTTAACAAGTAGCATGTGCTGAACCGTCGCAATGCTACTTTTTTTTGCTTAAAATTTGTATAAAAACTAGATCAGGTCAATTGAATACTTTCTATATTGTGGCAAATTCTTCAGATGAAATTAGAGCTATTACTCTGTTATTCAGAGATTGCATCTGATATTGTTATTTTAAAAGGGATATAAACACAATTATATAGAGGACAGGAAGTATGTCTAAGGTCCACAAGCTTGGTCAATTGATGCTGACCGCTGTCGTTGCCTCATCTGTGTTATCAGGTTGTTCATATGTTGTAAAATCAGGTGCCAATGTTGCGCTTGGATTTAGTGAGAAACATATCGTCCCACCCATTTTGGCAGGTAATGATACAGATATGGCGTGCAACTCAGGCAACGCCTTAACACCAGCAATTATGGCAACAAAAGATATGGGGGCTGACCCAACCCGTATGGCAGTATTATTATATTCAGCTGCGGGAATGTGTGCAGAAAATCGTGCTTTGGATGCAGAACTCAGATATTTACGGGCTTCAAAAGACGGTAAAGTGACTGAAGCTCAAGATGCTCGTATAGAACAAAAACGTTGGGCAGCTCTTGCCGCAGAACGTCAATACACGGGCTATCAACTATTTGCAGAACGTTGGCAGGCAAAATATAAATATACTTTAGGTGATTCTTGTCCAACCATGCGTAAGGACTTGGATCAAACCATCTATTTAATCGGTATGCTCAGTGGTTTGCAATCGATGACCAATGACATTAACTCTGGTGGTGCAGTCAATGTACCGAAAGATATTGCTGCGATTGTTGAACGTGGTATGACATGTTTAGACAATAACAAATTCTGGGGTGCCCCAATGGCGACCCGTGCAGTGATTTGGATATTGTTACCAGGTGCAGGAGATGGTAAGCCTGATCCAACACAGACCTTACAACAATCAATGCAAATCGCAGAACAGAAAGGTGTTCGTTTAGCATTTGCAATGAATGCTGTTGCAGCACAAGCTAGTGGTGATGATGCTAAATTAAGAGCGGCGTTAAAAGCTTATGCCGCATCGCGAGCAGATGATAAGCCAGTAAACCCTGAATTTAGATTGTTAGATGGTATGGCGGGTCAAATGGTTCAAGGCATTGCAGATCGTTATTGGACTGAACATACCGGTGTTCGTGCAGCAGATGATGGAATGACCACATTCTGGGATGAACAAGCATCTACGGGTGATGATGAATTATTTAATGATTTACCTGCACCGACTGAAGAGCCAAGTGCTTCAGCTGACGAACCTGCAGCAAATCCATAGTATTCAATTGCATGAATTGGTTAGAATTGAGGAAGAGCGACAGCTCTTCTTTTTTTATGGTGTAGCATGGAACAACACAAGTTAGATAAAAATATATTGTTTATTGCAACCAGTATCATTTTCTTTGCAATTCTTCAGCTTTTTCAAACTCATTTCATTTATCAGCACGATGTTTTTTTAAGCCAGCCTTGGCGCTGGTGGACAGGGCATTGGGTTCATGTGGGATGGATTCATTATGTTTTAAATGTTTTGGCTTTGGCTTGTTTACCCTTTTTATTTCCAAACATTAAAAAGAAAGTTTTTATTGCTTTATTGCTTATTTTACCGCCTTTACTCAGTCTCTGTTTTTATCTGATTTATCCTCATATTTTTGCTTATGCAGGTTTGTCTGGCATTCTTCATGGTCTGTTTGTATTTTGTGCAATCGTCAGTTTAAAAGAAAAGCCAGAACGAAATTTTGCCTTCATCGTATTGTTATGCATCTTAGGCAAAATCGCATGGGAACATTTTTTTGGTGCACTACAAACTGAACAATTGATTGGTCATCCTGTTTTAATACAAGCGCATTTGCTTGGGGTGATTTTTGGAAGTATTTGTGCCATCTTGAGCTTAATTTTTCGACTTAATGTTATGAAATAGAAAATGAATCAAGAATATTATTTGCATGAAGTATTATTTTATAAAATTTTATTATTTTGATGAGGTTAAGCACATAGAAGCGTAAATATATTTAAAAAAAATTTGAATGAATGCTTTGTAATGAATGGATGCTGATTCTCATTTGTGGTTAATTATGTGAATGTTACATCAATTTTAGTTGTAAAAAATATAAGTACTTAGTTGTTTTTTCACATTTAATGATAAGACTATAGATGAGTTGACAAAAAGCTCGCCAAAAAAATTAATCTTTGTCATGTTTTTCTTAGGAAAATTAGGGCAAATTTGAGTGGTGATGATAGGAATGGGTATTGGTAAAGGATTTTACCTCTCACCTAATAATAAAAGATAAGCTGTGCAAGCGATTGTACACTGGTTATAAAAACTGGAATAACAATGCAAGAACCTGTAAATAATAGATCGGGATTAGGTCTACTCAGTTATCTCTGGAATGAGTGGTTCTCAACCTTTTCCATCCTTATTCTGCTTCTCCTGACCTTGATCATTGGGACAGGGGATATGATTCATGGGCAAATGCTTCGTTTAGGTGAACGCCTATATGGAGACGAAAAAATAGGAATGCAATATTCCTTTTTACGTGCTGAGCCCAACAAACCTTCATGTGACCGCAATGTAGATATCGATAAGCTTGTCAAAGAAAAAATGCAACAGGAAGCCAGTGATCCTGATGCGGCATTTTTTGGTTTAACGCCAGAAGCAGATGTTCGCGCTTCATTCGTTTCAGCTCAAACGGATTGTGAACAGAAATATGCGTTCTATGATAAATCGATCAAACATATGGAAGATCATCCATCCCTTCGTTCATATCGTTCGATGGAAACGGGTTTCTTCTGGATATTAAAATGGGGCTCTGAACATCGTGTACTCATTCTGATTTTGATGGTGGTGATTGCTGCAATTACAGCATCATTGAAGATGCATCATATTGGGCTACGTCCAGCGCGTACTAAGCTTGATTTTAAAGTTTATAATATTGCGATGGTACTGGGGAATGCCTTACTGAGCTTCTCGGTCATTAGCCAATATCGTTCAGTACTCAATTCTGGTGTTGAATCTACCCTTGAAACGATTGGGGTCTATTGGTTATGGATGATCCTGTTCGTTGTCTTGACAGTCATCAGCCTGTTTAAATTATTCCGTACCCCAGAAAATGCTGAAGAAGGCGGTAAATTTGGCCTTGCGCTGCTGAGCATACCTTTATATGCCTTTATGGCAATTGTGACAGGTATTGCATTTACTTTCTTTATGGACTACCCAATGGGGCAAGGTATTTACCTTGGCTTGTTGACTGAATTTTCAAATATCTTCCTTAATTTAGCACTGTTTATTTGGGCGGGTATGTTATTGACCCAAACACGTGTGATGGATCTTTTCTTGGCGATTCTTCGTCCTTGGAACTTAGCGCCTGAAACATTGACGTGGATCATTTTGATCGGTGCTGCAATTCCAACAGCATATACAGGCGCTTCGGGAATCTTCGTTGTTGCTGCTGGTGCAATTATCTACAAAGAAGTGTGGAATTCAGGTGCTCGTCGTCAATATGCACTTGCTGTTTCGGCAATGTCAGGTTCACTGGGTGTTGTATTACGTCCGTGTCTATTGGTGATCTTAATTTCCATGTTGGATAGCCGTCATGTAACTTCAGACGAGCTATTTGATCATGGTATTTATGTATTCTGGTTAACCGCATTTATTTTCTTAGGGGTGTCGTTATTCCTTGCTGAGAATAAGTTCCGTATTAACTCACCGAAAACTGCTGTCCCTGGTATGTTGCGTGCTTTCGTTCCTGTGCTTCCATATATCTTGATTGTTGCTGTCGTAATTGGCTTCTATCAGTTTGGTCTGGACACGAAAATGGATGAATTTACCGCCCCTGTAATTCTTCCAATCATGTTATTGGCATTTATTTTATTTGATAAGTTATTTGGTAATAAATTACCGATACCAGAAAACCCAAATAAAGCACTTGCTCTAGAGCATGAAAAAAATTCTGAATACTTACGTGAGCATGGTGATACCGCTGAAACGAAACGTGGCTTCCGTAGCGCAATTCGTTTTGCAACATCTGAAAGTGTTGGTCATATTGGTGCGTTAATTATTCTAATGGCATTGTCTGCAAGTGTTGGTGGTCTGATTGAACGCAGTGAGATCGTGACCATGGTGCCAACGCATTTGGGTAGTATCTTGGTGACACTTGGCTTTATGGCATTGTTACTTGCATTAATTGGTATGACAACAGATCCATTTGGTGCGGTGATTCTTGTTGCTGCGACGATTGCGCCAGTTGCATTTGAAAATGGTATCCATCCGATTCACTTCTGGATGATTGTACTGGTTGCATTTGAGTTTGGTTATGTTACGCCACCAGTTGCGCTCAACCATTTACTGACCAGGCTCTCGGTCGGTGATGCAGAAGTTGCCGCCGCCGATGCTGAGGCAAAAGCCAAATATACAAGCTTCTACTATCGTTATGAGCGTTGGATCTTGCCAATCGTGGTGCTGTTCTCCGCATTGGTGATTGTGACCTATGCGCCGTACATGTTTAACTTGTTTGACTGGTATGCCAGTAAATAATTGAATGTCTAAAAAGCGCCTTCGGGCGCTTTTTTTCTGTCTGTGGCTTTGAATAGATTTAGTGATCTTTAAATTGAAACTGCTGAATGTACTCACTCGGCGTTAAACTGGTTTCACGTTTAAACATGGCACTAAATGCACTGGCACTGTCATAGCCCAAATCAAGTGCAACATTGAAAATAGATTTATTCATTGCCAAATCAGTCATGGCCTGCATTAGCCTTGCCTGCCGTACCCAATGACTAAAATGCATATTGGTTTCTTTCTGAAAATGCCGAGTGAGGGTTTTCGAACTAACATGTAAAAATTGGGCGGCATGTTCGAGTGTCCATGTATGGCTGAGATCAAGTTTGATTTCAGCACAAAGCTTTTGCAATTTAATATTTTGTGGCTCAGGTAAGCTAAATGGTAGAACAGGAAGAAGTTCCATCTCATCTAAAATCAATTCAAGCAATCGTGCTTCACGGCTTTGTGGGTGAATCGTCGATTGTATCTGCAT
The DNA here is from genome assembly GCF_058242925.1 of Acinetobacter sp. LipI_19. Lineage (NCBI taxonomy): Bacteria > Pseudomonadati > Pseudomonadota > Gammaproteobacteria > Moraxellales > Moraxellaceae > Acinetobacter > Acinetobacter sp. LipI_19. Next base: position 41,503 of record NZ_JBZAYK010000004.1, on the reverse strand, counting down.
TGCTGAGCGGATAAGTTCTTTTAAAAGGGGAGAGATCGTGACGACACGGCACTCATTGACTAATTTTGAACGTGCGTCTGGCTCAATAAATACACCATAAGCTTGTACATCACCACTGATCAGAAGAGCATGGGCCTTATATGCTGGAATCCATACACCGCGTCCCGGTGGCGTGACCCATGTTCCTTCTGCCGTTTGAATACGGAGAACACCAGAAAGCGTATGAATCAGTTGGATACGTTCATGGCTATGCCAATCTTCGATATGTCCATGGGAATAATTTTCAGTAAAAGCATAAATTGGATAATCTAAAAATCCATGATCATAATTATTTCCCATGATTTAGTCCTCAATCAATATGGCACTGCCAATCACACCTTCGTGGAATTGCTTAGTTCTCAATCATAATGTCCTTTATGCGATAGTTATTGTCATTTTATCGTACAAGTTCAAAATGATTATTTTTTAACATGGTTGAATCTTTCTGTATAGGCAGAGCAGCATGTTTCAAAAAGCTTATTTCTACCCATTGTTCGCCATTTTATTTTGGGCTGGAAATGTAATTGTATCTAAAATGGCAAGCCATGCAATTTCACCTATAGCGATTACATTTTATCGTTTGGTTTTTGCGCTTGCGGTGATGAGTACTTTTGTATTGATTCCCAGTTGGAAAAATCGCCATATTATTCGCCAGTATTGGAAACATTTGGCTTTAGGTGGATTTCTTTCTGTATCCTTATTCCAATTTTTGTCTTATCAAGCAGCGACAACCACGACAGCAACCAATATGGCGATTGTGACGGCATTGATTCCATTATTGACGATTATTTTAAGTACATGGATTTTAAAAGATCAGATTAGCTACGGCTTAGTAATCGGAGGCTTCTTATCATTCTATGGCATTTTGTATTTATTGAGTCATGGGCATATTGCCCAAGTTTTTAGCCAAGGTATGCATCTTGGAGATGGCTTGATGTTGCTTGCCGCAATCGGCTACGCTTTATATGGTGTGCTGTTAAAACGTTGGAAAATGCCGATCCCAGCATGGCAATCGAATTTTGTCATGTCGACCTTTGCCATCTTATATGTTTTGCCGTTTTTTATCTTTTTACCCGCATCACAAATGCAACTGAATCAACAGACCGTTCCTTTGATTTTGTATGCCAGTATTTTCTCATCGATTTTATTGTCTTATTTATGGATTGAAGGTGTAAGACATTTGGGACCCAATAAAAATAGTATTTTTATGAATTTATTGCCAGTGTTTACAGCTTTAATTGCCGTTGTGCTATTGGGTGAACATTTACAAGTTTTTCATTTGGTTGGTGGTGGTTTAACACTCTGTGGAATTTTATTGGCGCAAATTATCCAAAAGCCAATCCAATGGAAAAAATCAACACAGCAATCATTTGACTCACTTTAAAATATTGGAGGATCTATAGTTGAAATTGAAAAAAGCCTTAACTTATAAATAGGTTAAGGCTTTTCTGGTATCAGATCGTCATTTTTGCGTATGGGCAAAAATTATTGATTTTGTGCAGCTATTTGTTGTTGAAGTAGCTTGATTTGCTCTTCCTTAAGTTTAATCAATTGATCTGCATCGGCATGTTGAGACTTGAGGTTTTGTTGCTGATCATCGAGTTGTTTTTGGATATCTTCTAGTTTAGCCACTTCTTCTTTAGCTAAACTGGTATTTTCAGGGATTTTATCTTTTAAAATGGATTCTTTGACCAATTCTACATTGGCAGTCTCTGAAGCAGCACTTTGTTCAACAGGCGTTGCCACAGGCGGAGCCGTTGCTTCCACTTTCTTCGTAGTAGGTGTTGGTTGATTCAATTGCTCATTGATTTGGGTGCTTTCAGAGGTGTTATTTAACCAGAAAAAAATAGCAATTAAAACGATAACTGCCCCCAAACCACCAGCAATAATCCACATTAATTTTGAATTGTTTCTTTGTTCTATATGCATTTTATTCGGTCCGATCTATTTTGAAGAGCGAGGCTTGAATTGAATGACCCCAATTTCATCAGGTATAGCAGGTTCTTCAGGCGCATCTACATGAGTAGGGCGATTTTCAGAATATCCACACTCGATGCATTCAATCCATTCCGCATCGTCTTGGGTGAGCATAACAATACGATCCATCGCTTCACATTTTGGACATTTTGCACCAGCAATGAAACGACGTCTAATATTCATACACCCACCACACTTTAAACAATTTTGGCCGTTAGTTTAAGCGTTTTTTTAGCTATTCGTCCAACCTTGATGACGTAATAATGCATCTATTTTAGGTTCACGACCACGGAAATTGATAAATGCATCAAGTGCTGTATCTTTTCCGCCAACTGCAAGGATTGCCTTACGGAACTCTTGTCCAGTTTGGGTATTAAACACACCCTCATGTTCAAAGCGGTCAAAAGCATCGCTTGCTAAAACTTCTGCCCATTTATAAGAATAATAACCGGCAGCATAACCGCCCGCAAAAATATGGCTAAAGCCATTCTGGAAGCGGTTATAAGGTGCTGTTGCTAAAACCGCATACTTCTGGCGAATATCATCTAAAGTTGCTTGGATTTGTTCAGCATTTAGGGCAGGTGTAAGTTTATGAATGGTTAAATCGAACAGTGCAAATTCAATTTGTCGTAAAGTTTGCATACCTGACTGGAAGAAACGAGCATCGAGTAATGCTTTTAAAAGATGCTCAGGAAGTGTGTTTTTAGATTCAATATGTTCACTGATTAAAGCCAAGCTTTCAGTATCCCATGTCCAAAATTCCATAAACTGGCTAGGTAACTCTACTGCATCCCATGCAACACCATGTGTTCCAGCAACTGCAATATTGTCCACTTCTGTCAACATATGGTGTAAGCCATGACCAAACTCATGGAATAAGGTATTCACTTCATCATGCGTTAATAGGGCAGGCTGATCACCGACAGGTGGGGTAAAGTTCCCAACCATATAACAGATTGGTTTTTGTAACCCCTTTTCGGTTTGCATACGCGAGCGGAAACCACTCATCCATGCACCACCACGTTTACCGTTACGCGCATAGAGATCAAAGTAAAAGCCACCAATCACAGTACCTTGATCTTCTAGTTCATAATAATGGGCATCTGTATGCCAAAGTGGTGCTTGGCGTTCAATAACTTGAATTCCATATAAACGATTGACCACATTAAATAAGCCTTGAATCACTTTAGGTGCAGGGAAGTATGGTTTTAAATCTTCCTGAGAAAGGTTGAACTGTTGAACTTTTAGTTTTTCAGAATAATAACTGCTGTCCCAAGGTTTTAGCTCATCTATGCCATCTTGTTTGGCAATAGTTTTGAGTTCTTCGATTTCATTTAATGCAGGTGTACGTGCATGTTCTGCTAAATCAACCAGAAATTGATCAACAGTGGCCACATCGGGTGCCATTTTTGAAGCAAGCGAATATTCTGCAAAATTGTCAAAACCTAAAAGCTTGGCCATTTCCTGACGTAAGCTGAGGATTTCAACCATTACGGGTGCATTGTCAAATTGCGTATCGCTGGCTTGATCTGAGGCGCGTGTAACATAAGCGTGATAGATTTCTTCACGGAGCGCACGATCTTCTGCATAGGTCATGATGGCCAAATAAGATGGAATATCTAAGGTAGCAACAGGCTGATCTAGTTCGCGTTGTTGACCGTATTGTTTGAGTAATTCAATACTGCCTTGCGGTAGACCTTTAAGCTGATCCGTGGTTAAAGTTTTGCTATAGGCTTGGGTTGAATCCAAAACATGATTAGAAAAATCAGAAGACAGTTGTGATAATCGTGCTGAAATTTCTGCATAGCGTTTTTTAGCTTCACCTTCAAGGGCAACACCTGAAAGTTTAAAATCACGTAAAGCCAGTTTAATTGCACTTTGTTGCGCCGTTGGCAAGTCGCTAAAAATCGCATGATCATAAACATTTTGATAAGTTTGGAACAAAGCAACGTGTTGACCGATCTGAGTGTAGTATTCACTTAAACTTGGTAATAAGTCTTGATAGACTTCACGCGTTTCAGTGTTATTCATCACTGCGTTGAGGTGTGACAAAATTCCCCAAGATTCACTCATGTTATTTTCAAGTGAATCTACATTTTCGATCACTGCAAGTTGTTGTTGAATACTTTCAGGGACTTGTACCAAGTCATTTAAAAAGTTTTGACCGTCTTGGATGGCTTTTTCAATATTTTGTTTGAGTTGATCTAAACTAATTTGATCAAATTGCGGTACTGGCAACGTTGCCTGTTCTAGTGTCATGAGCTTTATGCCAAATCATTTCTTAAGTTATAGATAGATGTAGGGCTTCTGGCAGGGGAAATCAAGGTGTGACAATAAAATTAACACAGATGTTAATGGACTTGTTTGGTTTTCAAATTGTATTCAAAAGGGATAGAGTATGCGCCCGCATCAAAACTGATGCCTAAAATATCTTTTTTAAGATAAAAGCCATTTGTATTTTTTAGCGCAATAAAATTTCGATCTTCAGCATAGTATCGGTATAGGTATTGCAGATCTGCGCTATCGCAGTCATTAGCCGTTTTAGAAAGCGTTGCGGTTTTATTTTCAATACACGGGTCAAGTTGCTGAGCAATTTCATTTGAGATTTGCGCTGCGGACAATTGATATTTTTGCAGTATTTGTGACAATGTTGCGAACTGTTTATTTTTTAAATCGATCACATAATACTTTTCACGATAATAGCTGCGTCCGCCTTCAATTTCTAAATGAGTATAAACACTTAAAAAGTTTTGATCCTGATAGATCTTTCCTGAACTAAAGTCGATACGTGTAGCATCATCTGCCAAAAGTTCGTGTGTGATCTGTTGGTTGATTTTTTCAAAACCTTTGCCTTGGATAAAGGGAATATTTCCTGAAAAATTCGTATATTGGGGGGGAATAGTTTGGGTTTTAAAGGTGATGGTTTCAGCAGAAGCTACACAGCTGAGTAGCAGTATTGAGAGTGATAGTATATTTTTAATTTTCATGCTGTTATTTCTAGAGTTATTAGAGTCGCTATGCATGCATTATAAAACAAGGAAGACTCTATGAGGGTACAAGAAAAGTATTTATTAAAAGTAGTAAGTTTTGATCCTGAACAAGAACCAGAAGAGCAACATATTTATTTGATAGAGGTTTATGACTTTGAATTAACGGCAAATCAAATTAATTTTAAAAATTGCATAAATTCTAAAATTTTAGATGAAATGGATAAGCTGCATTTACTGAAAAGACGTAGAAAAATAGACCATCTCTACTTTGTTTTGACGTATGAATTGAGGGTGGGGGACAAAGAATTTTCTAACGATTTAGATTTTTCTTATGAGTTTAATTATAAGAATGCTGATCTGATCGTTTATGACTTTACTTATGATGGAGATGAAGAATACCAGGAGCCATCATTAAGTGAAAAAACTACATTTTTCTTAAAACAAAATCAATTTTTAAAAAAATATTCTGAAAATAAAATTTCTCTAAAACAATGGTTTGAGTTAAATGAGTTTGAAAAGGAATGTTGGTTAAATGTTGCTTATAAGGTTAATTTCAATCAACACATAAATGAAAGTATCTCAAAAGTTAGCCATATTATTTTAGATGGAAACTACATACATTCGGAAAGTGATCTTTATTGTTATATTGGGGAACAAGTTTGTGGCATTTTGGGTTATATGGGATATAACACCTCAGCTTTAAGCAATTGTTTAACAGAAGAAAATTTAAGACCCATTTGTAGGCCATTAAATATTACTTGGAAGAATTTTAAAAGTTCCGAGCTGAATTTTAATTGCCTTGATGATTTAAATTATTTGGTTGAGCTACTCAAAGAGGATGCCATTTTAAATATTCAAATTTAAAATTTTAATGATAAAAAAGAGAGCCGAAGCTCTCTGATTTTGTACTAAGTAAAATTACTCAGTCTTTGCTTTTGCGTTCGACTTCTTCTTTTTTGCTTTAGCCTTTTTCTTCACTTTATCTTTAGCCTTTGTTTCAGGCTGAGTTGCAGTACTTTTTCCAGGTTTTTTATTGTAAGAGCTGGGTTTTCCTTTGGGCTTTTTCTTTCGAATGGGACGTTCCCCATCTTCGCTGGCGTTCCCACTGTCAGATTCAGATTTAACTTTGACAGGACGTTCAGAAAAAACTTCTTCTTTGGCAACGGGTTTTGCAACACGTGGTGCACGACTACGGATGACACGGCCCGCATGCGACAGTTGTTGTAACAATTCAAAATCAATCTTACGTTCTTCTAGGTTAACCCCAGCAACTTTGATCTTGACTTCGTCACCCAAGCCAAAGGCTTGACCACGATTTTGACCAACTAAATTTTGACTAACTTGGTCATAAACAAAGTAGTCATCGCCCAATTGACTCACGTGAATCATACCATCCACATATAAATCTTTTAGGGTTACGAATAAGCCAAATTCAGCGGTTGCACTGATCACACCAACAAATTCTTCGCCTAAATGTTGCTGCATATAGTGACATTTCAACCATGAAGTAACCGAACGCGAAGCTTCATCTGCACGACGTTCAGTTGCAGAGAAATGTTCACCCGCATCTTCTAAAGCCGCACCTGAAAGAGGATACTTTTTGTTGGTTAAACTGGCTTTAATCGCACGATGTAATAGCAGGTCAGGGTAGCGACGAATTGGTGAAGTGAAATGGGTATATGCTTCATAAGCCAAGCCATAGTGCCCCACATTTTTTGGACCATAGTAGGCTTGCATCATTGAACGTAATAACACTGCATGAATACTTGGTGCATCAATACGATCTTTGGTTGCTTCAATCACCGCTTGATAATCGGCTTGTGTTGGTTGGTCAGGGAATTTAAAGCCCAATAATTTCACAAAGTCTTTTACTTTTTGAATGCGTGAAAACTCTGGTGCTTCATGCACACGGTACAACATTGGAACTTCATTTTTTAAGCAATATTCCGCTGCTGCAACGTTAGCAAGCAACATGCATTCTTCAATAAGCTTATGTGCAACATTACGTGAACGCGGTAAAATTTCTTTAATTCCACCCAATTCATCAAAAGTCATGTAGGTTTCAACGGTTTCAAATTCCATTGCATGACGTTGTGCACGTAAACCTTTTAAGGTTTCATACAATTGGTAGAGCGTATTGACCGATTTACGGACATCACGATCTTCAGGAATCGCATTGCTGTCGCCATCTAAATATTGTGCAACTTGGGTATAGGTTAAACGTGCTTTTGAATGCATCACTGACGGATAAAATTCAAATTTAGTCACTTTACCCGCGCGACTTAAATTCAAATCACACACCATACATAAACGGTCAACATGTGGATTTAAAGAACATAAGCCATTTGAAAGTGCTTCAGGCAACATGGGTAATACATAGTGTGGGAAATACACGGATGTACCACGTTCTTGCGCTTCATCATCTAAAGGTTTACCAACACGGACGTAATGACTGACATCTGCAATTGCGACAACGACACGATAGCCACCACCAGGGCGTTTTTCAGCATAGACTGCATCATCGAAGTCACGTGCGTCTTCACCATCAATGGTAACTAAAGGCAAATCTCGTAAATCTATACGACCTTGACGATCCTTTGCAGAGGGTTCTTTAAATGCTTCAGCTTCTTTGATGACTTCTTCTGGGAACTCATAAGGTAAACCATATTCTAAAATGGTTTGCGGGATAATGATTTCGGTATCGGCTTTATCCGCCATTGATTGAATCACATGACCTGTCGCAAATTCATCTCGTGTTGGATAGTCATCAATTTCAACACGTAATGCATCGCCGACTTTGGCTTTGGCATGTTCAATCAGTTCTTTTTCTAAAGTTATGGGTTGATGCGCATTGGGCGGTGCAGGTTGAATAAAGTATTCACCTTCAAATTCTGCAACTTTACCGATCAGTTGTTTAACTCGACGTTGAGTCACTTCAGTAATATAGCCCCAAGCTTTACCTTTACGGTCTACAGAAGTTTGTTGGACTTTAACGCGGTCACCATGGAAGACTTGACGTAATTCGCGCTCAGGCAGAAGGAACTCATCTTTCTTCCCATCTAAGCTTGCAACGCCTAAACCTTTAGCGTTGACATAAACAGTAGCGTCTAGGGTAGGTTGATCGGCCATCAGCTGATATTTAAAACCATCTTTCATCAATTGACCATCACGGACCATTGCACTTAAACGATGGCTGAGCGCATCTATACTTTTTTGATCGACAATTTCAAGCAGTTCAACAAGATCTGCATGTGACAATGCTTCTTGTTTTCGTTCAATGATTTCTAGGATAAGGGTACGACTTGGAATGGGATTGTCGTAACGCTCAGCTTCAGCTTTGGCTTCAGGATCGACCCAATTTTTCATGATGTATTTGGTTTCTAGTCAGAAGATAGGATTAGCATAAGACATACAGTGGAATACTGCACGTAATTGATTGCAATATTGTGTTTTTAATTTAATTTTTAGAGAAATTTTCTTTGTATTTGTAGATTGTGATTGTTTTGCAGCATAAAAAAACAACAAAATGATGAAAATCGCTTAAAAAGTATTTAATTGAGTAAATTTCTCTATTTTTTTTAATGTCATCACTTGCCGAATCGGGTTTTAGTTTGTATTATGGCGGCTCGTTACGGTGAGATGGGTGAGTGGCTGAAACCACATCCCTGCTAAGGATGCATACGGGTAACTGTATCGAGGGTTCGAATCCCTCTCTCACCGCCAACGATTACTTATGACGCGCTCATAGCTCAGCTGGATAGAGCACTTGGCTACGAACTAAGGGGTCGGGAGTTCGAATCTCTCTGAGCGCACCAATAAGTTAATCATGATGTAACGAATGCCTTTTGGCAACACAAGTATTGCGCTCATAGCTCAGCTGGATAGAGCACTTGGCTACGAACTAAGGGGTCGGGAGTTCGAATCTCTCTGAGCGCACCAACTTGAAGAATTAACCGCATACGTTGCGGTTTTTTTGTACCTGAAATTTAGATTGATGATTTTAGTTGGTTGAATATATTGATTCTCTTGGCTATTTTACGAAAAATAAAATAGCTAAATGCAATAAGCCCAATAATAATGCCAGTTATCTCTAAATAGGAAAAAGTGCTAATTTTAAAAAGAAAAAAGATGCTAATTAAACTTAGACTAAGCCATAATAAACAGAAAAATAGGATTTCATTAAAGAAAAATATTTGAAAGAGCCTTTTGCGTAATTCCTTATTTTTAATTCGCATCAGAATTAAAAACCGATGTTTAAAACCGAATGAACTGTTTGGTGAGATTTCAGCTTTGGATAGCAGCATTCGATAAAAATGGACCTCATCAAAAGACGCATTGAATTTGTTTTTAACAGGCTGTTGTGTCTTTTCATTGTTACTTAACCATTTATCGACCTCAAAACAGGGGAGTAAAGACTCTCCAAAACCATCGATATCTAAATATCGATTTTGGGGTGTATTAAGTTCGAAAGATTTTGGCAGCCAATATTTTGAAGGTGATGGACTTTTGGGATCTCGATGTTTTTGTTCGATGAAATGGATCATATCCACCATTTCATTTCTAGTTTCTATGCTAAATGGATCAATCATCATTCCCATAATATCAGTAATGTTTAACTCGACTGAAAATGTTGGAGTACGTTGTAAATATTGTAAAAATGATTGAGCTAAAATTGCTACTTTTTCATCATTATAGAGTGCTGACCATATGTTGAGTCTGGATTTAAACGTTTCACAGCTTTTTAAGATCGTTGCACGAAAGACGTAATAGGTTAAGTCATCTTCATCTTGAATAGCGGTAATGTCTTCAACTTTAAATAAGGCCAACCAAAATAACGGAATAGAGTATTTAACTTCTTGATAGGTTTCATTTTCATCCATTTGCCCAATAGTTCTATCGAGATCGGATGAAATCAAAAGTGTTGAGTAATGTCCCATTTTTTTTCCTTTTATTATCTGAATTTTTATAGAAATATTGATGAAATAATAGTACACGATTGATTGAGTTGGAATTTAAATAAAATGAGTTTTATCCTTTTTTACACGTCTATTCTTGTCGCAGCGCAAGGATTAGAACATCTATTCTAGGGCTAAAAACATTAAAATAATTAAAATAACCGAAGCTTTAGAAAGAAGAACATGAAGAAATATACAGATGGATATTATATTTACCAGCATGTTGATTTTATTTGTCATTTCAACCTGCAACAGTGTGATGGCTGTAATCGCACGTTGACAGGGTTTGTTTATGAACTGCAAATCCAAAGTTTAGAGAATGAATCTGTCATCTTCTGTGCTGAATGTATGGAATTGTTAGACGTAGTGAATGTCGAATAATTGCTTGGGGTTGATGAATATTCAATTTTAACTTCGCTGATTTTTTCTCACAAAAAAGTAAGCATTATCCAGCATTATTTTTATAGAAAAGCTTATCTGATAATCATATTTATTTAGAAAAAATTCTCACTGTAAGATGGTTCCAAATCATTTTTTCTGCTTTAGAGCGTAACAATAAAATAATTATTTTGGACGATTTCTTTGAATTGGCAATATATCTACAGTGTGATGCCACAGTTTGCTTCAGCAATGGTGACCACACTCAAAATCTCAATCATCAGTATTATTCTCGCAATATTGGTTGGTTTAATTTGCAGTATTCTCATTACCTATCGGGTACGGGTCTTTGACAAAATTGTCAAAATTTACATTGAATTATCACGCAATACGCCCTTATTGATTCAGTTATTTTTTCTCTATTACGGTTTACCAAAACTGGGGATTAAAATTGATGGATTTAGCTGTGGGGTCATTGGTCTAACTTTTCTAGGTGGAAGCTATATGGCTGAAGCCTTTCGTGCAGGTTTACAAGCTGTGGCCAAAGGGCAAATTGATTCAGGTGAAAGTATAGGACTGAATCCACTGCAAGTTTTTCAATATGTGATCTTCCCTCAAGCTCTAGCAATTTCAATTCCTGCAATTGGTGCAAATTGTTTATTTCTGATTAAAGAAAGTTCTGTGGTGAGTGCCATTGCAGTGGTGGAACTATTGTTTGTCACCAAAGACTTAATTGGTATGGATTATAAAACCACAGAAGCATTATTTCTCTTGATCATGTCTTATCTGATTATTTTATTGCCTGTGTCTATTCTCACCAGTTATCTGGAATACCGCAGTCGGAAGGTGAGCCATGGAATTTGATTATCTGTTTCAACCCAGTCATCTTGCACGATTACTGGAAGGGCTGTGGGTTACTGCAAAAATTGCCTTTATATCAGTATTTTTTTCAGCAATTTTTGGCACGATTTTCGGTGTCATAATGACGTCAAAAAATTTACTGATTAAAAGTTTGTGTCGATTGTATTTAGAAGCGATTCGGATTATTCCAATTCTGGTTTTATTGTTTGTTTTCTATTTTGGCTTTGCAACATGGTTTAACTGGCAGCTCTCAGCGGTACTGGTATGTATTGTGGTCTTTGTATTATGGGGCACAGCTGAAATGGGCGATCTAGTTCGTGCTGCCATCACATCGATAGATCAACATCAACACGATTCTGCACATGCACTTGGCCTGAGTCCTATGCAAACTTTGAGCTATGTGATTTTCCCACAGAGTTTAAAAAGAGTCACACCAGGCGCAATCAATTTATTCACGCGTATGATTAAAACCAGCTCTTTGGCAGTGCTGATTGGCGTGGTCGAAGTAATTAAAGTTGGACAGCAAATTATTGAAAATTCGCTGTTAATTGTTCCGAATGCATCTCTTTGGATTTATGGTTTGATCTTTATTTTATATTTTATCATTTGCTATCCCTTATCCCGTTTAGCGACGCATTTAGAAAAAGTTTGGGAGTAATCATGACTTTGTTATCTATACAACATTTACAGAAATCATTTGCAGAAAGTCATATTTTACAAGGCATAGATTTGGACGTAAAACAGGGTGAAGTCGTGGTGATCCTTGGTCCATCGGGATGTGGAAAAAGCACATTGTTGCGTTGTATCAATGGCTTGGAAAAAATACAGGGGGGCACAATCAATTTAGCTGGCTCAGGTGTATTGGGCAAAGATTTAGCGTGGGTGGATGTACGTCAAAAAATTGGCATGGTGTTTCAAAACTATGAACTTTTTGGGCATATGAATGTGATTGATAACATTTTATTAGGCCCTTTAAAAGTTCAAAAACGAACAAGAGCTGAAGCTGAGAAAGTTGCAGACGAATTATTGAAACGTGTCGGTTTATACGATCGTAAGCGAGATTATCCGCGACAGTTATCGGGTGGGCAAAAGCAACGTATCGCAATTGTGCGTTCATTGGTGATGCAGCCTCAAGTGATTCTGCTAGATGAAATCACCGCTGCTTTAGACCCTGAAATGGTCCGTGAAGTATTAGATGTGGTTTTAAAACTTGCACATGAAGGAATGACCATGTTGATCGTGACTCATGAAATGTCTTTTGCCAGAAAAGTCGCCGACAGAATTATTTTTATGGATAAAGGCAAAATTATTGAGCAAGCCACACCTGAACAATTTTTTGAGCATCCACAGACTGAACGGGCAAAAGCCTTTTTAAATATGTTGAATTATTAACAGTAATTTAGACATCAATATTCACCCTAATAGCAACACATAATGATCTATAAAAATGAGGATGTATGGCTTTATCTTATTTAACTCAACCATCGAATTTTTTTAATATTTCCAACGTTGTTCGAACATTGAGTGTGGCCTTATGTATGGGAATGTTGAGCGCATGTAGTCAGCCAACTGAACCAATTGCATCAGCGGAGCAAAATACCCAGAATGATCAATCATTAGATCAGATTAAAAAGCAGGGCGTGTTTCGTGTGGCTGTTTTTGCAGATAATCCACCATTTGGTTATGTGGACAGTGCAGGTAAACCACAAGGTTTTGATATCGCTTTAGCAAAAAGAGTGACCAAAGATTTGCTTGGGGATGAAAATAAAGTTGAATTTGTGGTGACTGAGGCTGCTAACCGTGTGGAGTTTTTAAAATCGGGTAAAGCAGATGCGGTATTTGCCAGTTTTTCAGTCACTCCTGAACGTAAACAAGTGGTTGATTTTGCCCAACCGTATTTAAAGGCTGCTTTAGGCATTGTATCGCCTAAAGCCAAGACGATTACCAATATTCAGCAGCTCGAAGGCAAAACCTTGATCGTCAATAAAGGCTCGACATCAGATATTTATTTCACTAAGAATTACCCAAAAATTAATTTATTAAAGTTTGAACAAAATACTGATGCTTTTAATGCACTGAAAGATGGTCGTGGTGATGCAATTTCTCAAGACAGTACTTATGCCTTGGCATGGGCAGCTGAGAATCCAACATTTACGGCGGGAATTCAGCAAATTGGTAATCAAGACTTTATTGCACCTGCAGTGAAAAAGGGCAATACCCAACTTCTAAATTGGCTCAATACTGAAATTTCAAGCTTACAAAGAACAGGTGAAATTCAGAAGATTTATGATCAGACCTTAAAGCCAGTTTACGGTGGAACTGTGGACGCTCAAGTCTTTTTGGATGTGAAACCGAAATAAAAATTGCATCAAAGCGTTTAAATACGAAAAGAAATCATCGTTTAAGTATGAAAATAGATTAGAGGAAAATTAAATGAACATATCAATAAAACAGCTGACTCATCTACTTGCAGCCTCTGTGCTTAGCTTAGGGTTGGCGGCGTGTAATAAAAATGCTTCAACAACTGAAAAAACTGCTGAAACTGAAAAAACAAGCTCAAGTATTGAACAAATTAAGAAAAATGGTGTGGTTCGTATCGGGGTGTTTAGTGATAAGCCACCTTTTGGTTACTTGGATTCACAAGGTAAAAACCAAGGATTTGATGTGGAAATTGCTAAGCATGTTGCCAAAGACCTATTAGGAGATGAAAACAAAGTTCAATTTGTTTTAACGGAGGCTGCCAATCGTGTGGAGTACCTTAAAGCCAATAAGGTCGATATTATTTTTGCTAATTTCACCGTGACACCTGAACGCAAGGAAGTTGTAGATTTTGCTCAGCCTTATTTAAAAGTTTCTTTGGGTGTTGTATCGCCTAAAGCCAAGCCAATTACAGATATTGCACAACTTAAAGACCAGACTTTATTGGTCAATAAAGGCACGACAGCAGACTCATTCTTTAGCAAATCACATCCTGAAATTAAATTACAAAAGTACGAGCAGAATACAGAGACCTTTGATGCTTTGAAAGATGGACGTGGTGTGGCTTTGGCACATGATAATTTATTGGTACTTGCTTGGGCAAAAGAGAACCCAAATTATACAGTGGGTATTACCAGCTTGGGTCAGCATGATTTGATTGCACCTGCAGTCAAGAAGGGTGATAAAGAATTATTGGATTGGTTGAATCAAGACTTAGAAAAATTATCTAAAGCAGGGGTTATCCAGCAAGCATATGAAAAGACGTTAAAACCTGTCTACGGTGATAGCATTAATCCAAAAGATTTATTGGTTGAGTAAAACCATTAAAACTTAAGTTTGCTCTTTAAAACGAGTATCCACTTTAACTGGGAAAACATGATTTGCATTTAATTGATCTTTTTCACAAAGGTCTCTTGTGCAAGTAGATGTTTTCCTTTTTTTGTCATTGGCTGCATAAGTGCCAATTCATCACCTGTATTTTTCTCAAGCAAAATAGAATGTGGTTGATCCTCAGCAAATAAAAATTGCTCACCCCATTGACGTAATGCCACGATGATTGGAAACAGTGCATAACCTTGTGCAGTGAGCACATATTCCAAATAGGCTGAACCATTAGATGCCGGTTGGTTCTTTAGAATTTGAGCATCAACAAGTTTTGCCAATCGATCAGACAAAATATTTTTGGCGACATGTAAATTTTTCTGAAAATCACTAAATCGTTTTACCCCATCAAAAGCTTCGCGAATGATCAATAAAGCCCAACGATCTCCAATCAATTGCACTGACCGCGCAACTGGGCAAGCTTCATATTTATCTTGATTCATCAGTTGTCCATATTTCATCTTAAAAATAGACTATAAATCTAGTTGCAATTTAAAACAAGATTGCGTAATTTAATCTGGTTGCAAATTAAAACCAGATTGGTGCAAAATGAACAAAACAGATCATCATCAGCGCAATAAAACAAGAGAGCAACAACAATCCCATCTTTCTCCAATCTTGGTCATGTTGTTGGCGTGTGCTGCTGGATTGAGTGTTGCAAATGTTTATTATGCACAGCCATTGCTGGATCTTATTGCTCAAGATTTTAAATTAGATTATTCGTGGGTGGGGTTAGTTGTTTCATTAACTCAAGTGGGATCAATCATTGCATTAATTTTTATTGTGCCTTTAGGCGATTTTATACCACGAAAATCTTTGATGTTGTTTCAGTCCATCATTTTATGCCTAGCTTTAATCTTGTTGGTTTTTTCAGATCATATTTTCACGTTGTTATTGAGTATGCTGATTGTGGGCATGTTGGGCACAGCGATGACCCAAGGCTTAATTGTTTATGCATCAGTTTTGGCGGCTGCTGATGAACGCGGCAAAATCGTGGGTACAGTCCAAGCAGGTGTGTTGATTGGTATACTTTTATCTCGGGTACTGTCTGGTAGTTTAGCCGATTGGTTTGGATGGCAAGGGGTATATATATTCTCAGTATTATGTATGAGTATGATCAGTGTGTTTTTATGGAAATACTTAGCTGTTATCTGCATCGAAAAAGATCCTACTCAGCAATTCACTTATTCCCAGATAATCTTTTCATTGTTTGAACAATTGTTTAAAAATAGAGTGTTACAGATTAGAGGTGTACTTGCTTTCATCATTTTCGTCAATTTAAATCTGTTTTGGAATGCTCTGGTGTTTCCTTTATCTGTTCAGCCTTTTGAATATTCACATAGCTTGATTGGTTTTTTAGGCATCATTGGTGCCATCGGTGCAGTTATGGCAATCCGTGTTGGTGGGTTAGCTGATCGAGGCTATGCGCAGCGTGTTACACAATATGCGTTTCTACTACTGATCGGAGCTTGGGTTATTTTAAACTGCTTATATTTTTCAATTTGGATTTTTATTTTAGCGATTATTTTATTAGATGTAGCTATTCAATCAATCCATGTGATTAATCAAAGTCTGATCTTCCAAGCGGATATTCGACTACATGGGCGATTGGTGGGTGCTTATATGTTATTTTATGCATTGGGTAGTGCAGTGGGCTCATTACTGGCAACAACACTCTATGGTCATTGGGGATGGTATGCCGTGTGTGCTGCTGGAATCCTATTGAGTATAGTTGGCTATTTATTTTGGTTGTTTACTGAAAAATATTTAATTCAATTTCAAATGAAACAGCATGCAAGCAGTGTATAAATACGTAGATTCTAGGTTTTTGTCGATTTAAAGATAAATAGCCCAAATACTAAACACTTGGTGCTTAAGTATTGAAATAATCCTTAACAAAAAAATGAAAAGGCGTATAATGCGTCCCATCAAGACGTCGCGCTCATAGCTCAGCTGGATAGAGCACTTGGCTACGAACTAAGGGGTCGGGAGTTCGAATCTCTCTGAGCGCACCAACTTGATAAAATATTAAAAAAACCGCTTTATTGCGGTTTTTTTGTGCCTAAATGATGGCACAATGAGCAAGATAATAAAAATAAGGCCAATCATTAATGAATAAATATCTCTCATTCTTTATCGTGTTGGTCATCAGTCAAATGACTGGATGTACCGCCATTCTGTGGAATAACAGTGATTCTGGTAGGTTGGCGACGGGTAAAGTGGTTTCAACCCATGCAGATCGAGTAATTGTAGATCAGGATCAAATTGTCGGTTTTGCCTATTTAAAAGAAAATGCTTCCTCAAAAAATAGCCATGATATAAACAATGTAGATATCTCCTTAATCGTGGTTGGGCAAAAATATGCGTATATGATTGATATTGGAAATAAGGAAATTTTAGAAACCATTCGATCTGATTTAGACGCCAAGTATTGGCGAATCAAACCAGTCCGTCCGAGTGACAATTATTTTAGCTTGTCTTTAATGCCGGAAAGCGATGATCAAAAAAATCCACAAGCAGCTCAATTTAGTAGTGATATTGAACTGTATTATGCAAAAAAGAATTTAACTGGACAGGAAGAAAATAAGTTATCTCGACTTGGACTGAGTCAATACGAATATGGCCGGGAAAACTCTGAATTTTATCAAAGAAAAATTGGATTGGTTGGACGTGTAGTGGGGTTAAACGCTGAAATTAAAAATATGAAATTTCAGAACTTTAGTCAGAACTATACAATTGCGATGTATACACAAGGAAAAACCAAATACTCATTACATTCTAAAACACTGTTGCAGAAAATAGCCTTAACCCCCGTCACTTTAGTCGGTGATCTGATCGCAATCCCGTTATATTTTCTGTTTAATATTGGCACAACAATCAAACATCTTGCTGATTAATTGAGTTTAAAAGTTCAATCTGCACTATTTTACTTTTTGAGCAAAAATTGCGTTTGCACCCAGTGCCGGTAACATTTCATGGTAGGGTAAACTACGTGCTGCTTTGAGTAAGAATGGTGCTTTTTCATCAATTTTGATGGTAGTGGTCATTTTGAGTAAGGTGTTATTGCCTTGGGGTAAAAATTGAATTTGACCTTTGAGATAACGTAGATCACCGCCATTGGCATAGAAGTTATTTTCGGTGGCTTTGGGATAGCTAAAATGCATTTTAAAATCAAAAGGAATACTAATAACCCCTAATCCAACACTGACTTTAAAGTCTGCATCTTGTGCTTGTGTGTTGAGCACTGTGGTTTTAATACTTTTGATTTGTTTTGGAAAAATCTCTTTATAGGATAAGGGTTGTGTCCAACGTTGTAATTGTTGCGGGGTGGCATTTAAGTATTGATAGCTTGTGGTAAAGCGTAAAACCTCTCGACCATGGGTATAAGGTACAGTGACAGGATTAAGTACAATACTGACGGGCTGTTACGCGTTGGCACTGACCTGAACAATTTTATTGATTTGAGCTGTATTTAATTGTGGGCTAGGCAGTTGCCCTGCATTTAATGCCGTCACTTTTTTAGCCGTATATTTATTTTTGAGTGCTTCTAAAACAAAGGCGCTCGAACCATTTGGAATCGCCAGTTTTACTTCAGGGAAAGCATTTAAAATTTTCTTAAATAGGAAACCCTGCGGTTGGTTTGAATCGCCCCATTGCGTCAGGGTCACTAAGGTTTTGTTGTCAGCTAAATTGAACCATTCAAATTTCCCTAATGCATAAGGAATTGGGCCATCAATCACCATGGTTGAAATGCTATTTTGTCCAATTTGATGCTGCATCACCACATCTTCATTAAAATTCAATACTGGTATTGGTGTCGGGATGGAAATACGATATTTCAATTGACTGACAGGTCCTGCTGTTTCTATGACTTTTGCTGATTTTAAAGTCGGGAATAACCCAACATATTGGGTGTAATGGCTTAAGGTTTTAGCCACTTCTTGGCTACTTACAGGCACAACAATGGCTGCTGTTGAAAATTTAGCGATAGGTTGAGGCTGTTTGCTGAATGTCGGTAGCGACGTCTTGGTCGCTGGATGGGCATAAATTAAAATATTGTCTTGTGCAATTGCTGCGATTTGCTGAGCATTATTGTCAAATGGCTTTAACGCGCTGGGAATATTATCGGTCCAAGTGACCAATTTCGCGAAACTGATTTGACTGATACCGATTAAGAGCACGAGACCGATATTTAAATAAAAAGCTTTCATCTCAATTCCTTTTGTACCTTGATAAGCGGCAATCTTTTGTTTTTATAAAAATCATTTGTATGAAAGACCCTAAAAGGATTCACTTTTAAAAAATAGAGGTGTTCTGTAAAACAAGATGAAAATCCGCATCTCGCTGGAAAAATCTAGTGTAATATCTTGGTATCGTAAAACATTTGTATTGAAGCAACTATGTCAGACACCCAGCCTGCATTATCTGCACGTTATTATCTTAATTTAGAAGAATCTCAAGATGGTTTTAAACTAGCAACTTTTGGTAAAAAGCAAATTAGCCAATTTCTCACGCCTTTGGTCAGCATCGGAATCATGGTTTGGGGGATTTACCTCGGTTTAGAGGGTGTGGGTAAATATTATGTTTGCTTAGGTGCTTTTTTCTTAATTCTGCAAATGCTGATGCGGTATTGGTTTTTACCGATGATGTTTAAACGCCAATTCGTTAAATATCAATTTGGTAAAAGCGAACAAGGTATTGAATTATTTCAAGACTATATGGAATTATTCAGTAGTGGCCGTCCAAAACAAGTTCATCATTATTCAGATGTAGATAAATTTGCAGAAGGCAAGCTTACCTATATGATCGAATTAAAAAATCGTACTGTGGTGATTGTGCCTAAACGAGCATTTGCTACACCCGCAGATCAAACGATTTTTATCAATACTTTTAAAAAGTAATTTGGAATTATAAAGTTTTTAACGCTGAGCAATAAGAAGGGAACAATATGAGTACACGTCCATCTAAAATTGTATGTGTCGGTCGTAGTTATGCAGCGCATGCAGCAGAATTAGGTAACGCAATTCCAGATCGTCCAGTCTTATTTATCAAGCCGCCCAGTAG
Organism: Acinetobacter sp. LipI_19; assembly: GCF_058242925.1. Lineage (NCBI taxonomy): Bacteria > Pseudomonadati > Pseudomonadota > Gammaproteobacteria > Moraxellales > Moraxellaceae > Acinetobacter > Acinetobacter sp. LipI_19. Next base: position 21,879 of record NZ_JBZAYK010000004.1, on the reverse strand, counting down.
TTTGATTTCATTGCAAGACGGTATCTCTTGGAATGAGGCGTGGGGAAATTGCCACCATGAGTGTGAACTGACGTTACGTATCGACAAGCCACTTAAGGGCGAAACCAATTTAGATAAAGTATTGGATGCGATTGGTGCGGTGACTTTAGGCTTAGATTTAACTTTACGTGATCTCCAAGATGACTTAAAGGGCAAAGGCCAGCCTTGGGAGCGTTCAAAAGCTTTTGATGGCTCATGTGTACTGGCAGATTGGGTCAGTGTGGATGAAATTAAAGATTGGTCGGCTGTTACATTTGAATTTGCAGTCAATGATGAAGTTCGACAAAAAGGCGATACGGCTTTATTGATTTTTGATATTGCTTGCTTACTCGCAGACATCTGCCAAGTATTCTCTTTAGAACCAGGGGATGTGGTGATGACAGGGACACCTGCAGGTGTTGCAGCATTGGCTTCTGGTGATCAATTGAGTATGACTTTACATGGTCAAAGCCAAGATTTTGTTTGGAAAACTTTTGTAAAATAAGCATTTAAAATTCAAGTAACCCAGTGTTTATTTATAATCAATACGCATTGGGTTTTTTATTCTCTACAGTTTTATAAAACAATAATTCATCACTAACTTTTGGGATATATCCCGCTTTATTTATCAGTTGAAATTTACAGCATCGCTATTTTTTAGCTATCGTGCAGAAGCTTGGACGAAACGCTTTGATAGCGAAGAAGCAGAAAAGCTGGATGACTTTGGTAAATTACTACATAACCCAAAGTTAAAGGCAGCCCACGCATTTTTAGATCGGCGTATAGATTGGTCGCGAAGATTATTGATTATCTGTATTTAGATCACTCCACTTCATCTACTCAAAATTTAAAAAGTTGATTTAGCGATGCAACAATTTTCTAAACTGATCTGGGGTACACATCATCCAACGTTTAAACATATTGATAAAAGCAGAAGCATTGGCATAACCTAAATCCAGTGCAATGCTTTCAACCGTTTTTCCCTCATTGAGCATAGACATCGCTTTCATGACTTTAAGGCGTTGTCGCCATTCATTGAGTGACATTGCCAACTCTTTTTGACTCAGTCTTGCCAAGGTACGTTCAGTCATATTAATCCGTTGGGCTAAAGCCTCTAGCGTACTGTGATCAGCAGGGTGGGCATGTAAAAAATCCAAAACTTGTTTTAAGGCAGCATGATTGGTATGGGGTAAATAACTACCGATTAACTCAGCATGTTGTAATTGATCAAGTAACACCTGTAATAGCCGCAAATATTCAGGCTCAGATGCTTGCATTGGGTGCTGTTTGATGTGCTGTAAAATTGCTGAAACCAAGGGTGAGGTTAAAAGAATTCCTGCTTGTTGGGGTAAGGCTCTACATAAGGACTGATGAACATACAAAGTTGCATGGGAAACAGGAGTCCGATTTAAACCACTGTGTTGCGTATTTGGTGGTAACCAAACTCCATATGGAGGGGGCGTAATATAATTAATTTGACCAATATTGACTTCCATTACCCCATTAAAGGCATAAATAAATTCGCCCCAAGCATGCCCATGTTTAGGATAAACAGACAGTGCGGGATCATGTCGAAAAATAAGCCATAATGGTGCAATAATCTCATCATTGGTACTGAGTTGAGTCAGTATATTTTTCTCGCTTGTTTTTGTTATTGTCATGCAAAGATTGCCTGAATAAAAAAGATCTGTTGTCCACTTTGAATTATATCCTATAAAAAAGACAGGTTCATACCATTGTGGTGTCTTTTATCCGCTTTATGCAGTGGATTTGGCTATTGCGAAATTATAATGATTCATCAAAAAGTTATATAACTTCCCATTTCCAATGGGCATTGCTTGGAAAGGGAAGTTGTTTATCTATCTTGATTAAAATTACTTATCATCCAAAATGGTTGAAAGCGGAATCGATAATTTGGCTGCCAAATATTCATCGGATTCGATTAAGGTTGGACCGATATGTTTCATCCAAACATCATCATCATGTACATGTTCAACATCATGACGACGAGGGAGGGTATAAGGTAATGATGTATAGAATGACCAGAAATCAATTTCATCTAAATTTCTGACCAGCACATATTCATTATTGTCAGTACATTTAACCAAATTCTGTTTTTCTAGAAGTTGGATATAAACTGGCCAGCGTCCAATTTCACCGCGACCTAAAATATTGAGTGCTTCTGCATCAGTTACCACTTCGCCCGTTTTTTGTTTTTTATAAAATAATTCTAGAATATCGAGCATCATCAACACAGGATGGCGGGTCTGGATTTTACCTGTATGAAATGCAGTAAGGGCATAGCTGATTTCCACACCCAATAAGACGATATTCCACGATAAAAAGATCCATAATAGGAAAATTGGTACAGCAGCAAAAGCACCATAGACAAGGGTATAGCTGGTGAAATTTGCCATAACAAAACCAAATAGGTTTTTAAGTAGCTCAAATGCAATCGCACCGAAAAGACCTGCAATCGCAGCCGCTCGAACAGGAATACTACGATTTGGAATGGTCCAATATAAAATGAAAAAGCCTAAAGTGGTCAGTGCAAAAGAAATGACTCCAAGTAACGCCGTACCATCAACTTCATAACCAGCAAAGTTATTACTTAAAACATTCATAGAGGCCAATGTTGATGAAATGACAAAGGCACTTCCCAATAAAATCGGACCTAAAGAAATAATGGTCCAATAACGCATAAAGCCAATGATGCCATTACGCGTTTCTTGAACACGCCAAATCCGATTAAAAACCGTTTCGATACTGGTAAGCATCAGTACTGTGGTAATGAATAAAAACAACACACCAATAACAGTTAAATTACTTGAATTCTCAGTAAAGACATTAAAAGCCTTATCGAAAGCAATGCTGGTTTTCGGCAAGAAATTACTGTAAATCATCTGCTGGAGTTGTTGTCTAGCAGGCTCTAAGGCTTTGATTGATGAGATAATAACCAAGAAAACAGTCAACATTGGAACAACAGCAAATAATGTCGTATAAGTGAGTGAACCCGCCTGTTCACGACAACGATCTGCTTCAAAACGACCAATTACAAAAAGAATGAATTGAAACCAAGTTTTTTCATAGAAGGGTAGTTTTTTAAGTAATTCAAGCATATATATCTTTGATCTCAATTATTTTTCAGTATGTCTTACATTTTCATTGTCTAGCTTACCCAAAAAAGCAGAAAAATACCGTATAGTTTTATTTTCTTATGTTGAAATCAAGAAATCTCTATGCAAGCTTATGTTCTCGTACTCTATTACAGTAAATATGGATCTACCAAAGAGATGGCACACTTGATTGCCAACGGTGTAGAAGCGGCGGGTGTGGCAGTAAAAATTCGGACGGTGCCTAACCTTTCCACTGTTGTAAAAGAAGCAGAAGCCAGCATTCCAGAACATGGCGATATTTATTGTACATTGGATGATTTACAAAATTGTTCAGGATTAGCTTTAGGTTCACCAACACGTTTTGGCAATATGGCATCTGAAATGAAATACTTTTGGGATCAAACCACAAGTCTTTGGTTAAATGGTGCATTACACGATAAACCCGCTTGTGTATTTACCGCGTCAGGTTCAATGCATGGTGGGCAGGAAAGTACCTTGTTAACGATGCTACCGCCATTGTTTCATCATGGCATGATGATCATGGGTTTGACCAATGCCAATCCAGCCTTATCCAATACCAAATCAGGCGGTACGCCGTATGGGGTTAGTCATGTCAGTGGACCACGTCATGACCAAAACTTAAGTTCCGATGAAAAAGCTTTATGTGCAGAACAGGGCAAACGTCTAGGCGAAACGGTTAAAAAGTTAAACCCATAATTTTTGATATTTTGTGGGTAGCTGCATAAAAATTGAAAGACTTCTCTTTTATCACGCTTTTAACGGATTAGAAGAGAAGTTCTTTGGCGAGTGATATTTTGAATTTTATTATTTTAAATTAAAGCGATGGTTACATTTTTTACATTGGTAATCAAAAAAGATATTTTGGTCAACAATCACACCTGCTCGTTTACCGAAGCGATTTCCTAGAAATCCACCAGTAATTCCAACACTGATTGCACCTACGAAGGTTCCTACAGTTCCACCGACAATAACACCTAATGGACCTGCAACAGTTCCAATAGCTGCACCAATTGACGCACCAGAGGCAGCGCCGCCTACAGTTCCTGCTGCTGCACCCGCAGAAGTCAATAATACACTGCCTGCTTTGCCTAAAAGTTGTTCATGGTCACGGCGTTCTAAGTCTGTAGAGCCACACTTTGGGCACTTTACTGTTTGTTCATCAGTCATTGATTTTTACTCACTCAACAAAGTCCATTTGTCTTCATTAAGTTATGGTTAAGCTTTATATTCACGTTCACTACTGGCATTTTTGTCATGCTTATCGCTATCGTTACAATCATGTCAGGGATATGACATGATTTTGATTGTAACTGAATACCGTGATCAGTCTTTATATTTTGTGTGAATGTAATAGGTAGAATGATTGATACAAGCTTATAGAAACATCTTGTTATTGCTTCAGCCGCATTAAGCTTTCCTGATTAACGCTACACACCAATCTACCATCTTGCCATATCCGCCCGAAATTAAGCCCTCTAGCTTGGCTAGATAGTGTTGCATTCATATCATAAAGTAGCCACTCATCTACTCTAAAATCTGTATGAAAATAAATGCTATGGTCTAAACTTGCACTACGTACACTGCCGTTCGCATAACTGACACCATGTGGTCTAAGTGAAACCGTCAGCAGGTTATAGTCAGAATAATATGCAGCAATGGCTTGGTGCATCATGAGTGTATCTTGTTGAGTAGGAATAGTTTCAAAGGTTTGAAAATATTCAGCATAATTTGTGTCTAATTTTATCGGTTTAAATGGGTTGAATGGCTGCACTGGATGGATATTGATAAAAAATTGACGCATAAATATTGCGCGTGCAGGTTCAGGAACATCCTCATAAATCATTTGTTTCAGTTGTTGTTCTGGGATCAGTTCATCTGGCGAAGGGTAGTGAGGCGGTTCAATCTGATTTTCTAAACCTGCTTCAATATTGGCAAATGAAACCATGGCTGAAAATATAATATGGCCATTTTGCCAAGCATAGACTTGGCGAGTGGCAAAACTTTTGCCATCTCTTAAATTTTCAACTTTAAACAAAATTGGAATATCTGTGCGACCACTGCGAATAAAATAAGCATGTAATGAATGTGCAGGGCGATTGGTGGTTTTTGATGCGGCAATTAATGCTTGTGCCACCAATTGCCCACCCACAAGGTGTGATCCAAATAATCGTGTGTTTTGCCCTTGAAATAGACCATCATCCAATTGTTGTACGTCGAGTAGATCAACTAATTTTTGAGTGATTGATCTCATTTATTATTTACCTGAGTGATATCTTTATTTGCACAATATAGCTGAGGGTTTGATCAAAATAAAAGGCAAAACAAAGACGCTACTGATCAAAAAGCATAAAAAAGAGCGCTTAAAGCACTCTTTTTTAATGAAAAATTTTGAAGTAAGACCAGCTTATTCTTCTACAAAGCTTACCGTACCGTTTGCCAAAGATTCAACACGTGCCAAAGATTCAACACGGTAGCCTTTATCTAATAACAATTGACGGCCTGGTTGGAAAGATTTTTCAATCACAATCCCAATACCCACAACTTCTGCGTCTGCTTGATGAATCAAGTCAGCAAGACCTAAAGCGGCTTGACCATTCGCTAAGAAATCATCAATAACCAAAGCTTTATCGTCTTTGCTAATATGTTTCTTAGAAATCGCAATGGTGCTTTCAATTTGCTTGGTAAAAGAAAATACTTTTGAACGATATAAATCATCTTTAAGGGTTAAAGACTGATATTTACGTGCAAAAATAACGGGTACACCAAGTTCCAAACCAGCCATCACAGCAGGCGCAATGCCTGATGCTTCAATTGTGATGATTTTGGTAATGCCTGCATCTTTAAAAAGACGAGCAAACTCTTGACCGATGAGCTGCATCATCACAGGGTCAATTTGGTGATTTAAGAAAGAATCGACTTTCAGAACTTGATCAGATAGAACGATACCTTCAGCTAAGATTTTCTGTTCTAGTGCGTGCACAGGGAGAATCCTCTAGAGGCAAGGTGCTTTTTAAAGCAAAGGCGTATTTTAAAAAGCACTAAAAAAAATGCAAGCTGAAATTGATCAAAAGGTGAAAAATGTCTTACTTTTTGTAACTGGTCAAGGTTAGGTTATAAGACGTTTTACCATCAACATGTGACATTTTCACGGGTAAATAGTCTAATTGAGGTGCTAACCAGAAAATTGAACTTTTTTCACCATTGTCATGGGTGAGTACAACTTTGACCGTGTTATAGGTTCCCGCAGGGGTTTTAATTGACTCAGTCCCTTGTTTAACAAAGCGGCGCGCATCTAAACCTTTTGCATCTGCAATCAAATAACTTGATTTTAGACCAGCACCTTTTAAATCTTCACGTACTTGTAACTCAGCATTTAATTCATCTAAAGCACCTGCTTTCCATGGGAAAGAACGTGCCTGATCTTTTTTCTTGGTATTAATGGTTTTGTTGTTTGGATTAAAGTTAATGGTCATGGTGTCATTATGTACCAACACTTTACTGGTGCGACTAAAACTACTGGAATTAATTTGACCATTACTAAAGGTAAAACGGCTTGTTTCGCTTGCAGATGCAATTGCCGCTGCTTTTGCAGCAAATACATAAGTCCAGTTATTGCCATTTTGACTCAGTGTACGAGTCGCAGTACCTAAGTTTTTACCATTATAGGCAAACTGGTAACTTGCTTGGAACGGACTCATGGCAAGCGCATTGCTAGAAAATCCAACCAATAACACTGCAGTTGAAATACCAGTTGCTATACTTAATGTTTTAAATAACGTTTTTGCCATCATTAAATGTCCTATACATTTAAAAGTATTTTTGGATATGACACCTATTATGCGGTGTAATTAAAGATAAAATATTCACTTTATTTCTAATCCTGTGAATTTATGTATACATTTTGATTGCTGTGACTTGAAATCTATCTTACCAATTAGAGATTTAATTCTTTTGCTCAATCGGGGTTACTTCTGTTTCTAGATCATCATCTTCGTCCCAGTCTGGGTCTTTATCTTCTCTAAATTTACTAAATAAAGCTGTTAGATTCACATTGCCAATTACAACCAACTCGGTCTCACGTAGTTCAGCATGATTCACATGGACTTTATTTAGTGTATCCATAATCGAACGATTTTTCCCTAACCAGCGATTGAGATCTAAGTGAAGTAATTCATCTTTTACTGTAATGACTTCAAATTTTTCTAAGATCATGCCTAAAGGATCTTTTTTCAATACTTTTTGGTAAAAGAATAAAGCAGCGTTTACGCCCATTTTGTACCAAACATTGGGATAACTGGCTTCGATCACTTGTGTGTTACTGATTTGTTCAAAAACAATCAACTGCATATCTTTGTTGAGTTCCATTTGAACTAATTTAAGATCCACCGAAAGAACCAAATGCATACCATTAACATTGAGTGTGGCATAAAGCTTTAGCCAGTCATCATGCAGGTCAGCATGTAAATCTTCTAAAATTTTGACATTGTCTGTGACAAAACGTTTAAACGTTGCATTTAAAAATACTTGTGATACCGGAAACTCGCGTTCTTCTTCTATAAAACCTTCTGCTTTTTGGTATACTTGTCGAATACGTTTAACGATGTTAGAAAGTAGCGTCGGCATAAGTATTGTCCCAAATCTTCATCATTTTTTAAGGCGATAAACTTGTCGATTATTAAAAAAATACAAGTCTAACGATTGCAGTTTAACAAAAAACATTGCACCATTTTGAGTGTTTTAAAATTACGTTTTTACTTTTACTAAATAAGTCACAAAGTTTGTGAATAATGTAAAGTCAAACTTATTTTAATAAATTTTAAATTTGGCGATTGGGGAATTTTGTCGGATTAATGTCATGATAAAAAAATTATTTGCCAATACAGAGCATTCTGAGTATTGGTGGCAAGACTCATTATTTGTTGGAGCTGTTTCTGCAGCTGTCATTGCACATGTACTTTTTTTATCTGTTCAATTTGGAATGCCCCAAGAAAATAATACCAGCACAAAAGAAATCGCAATCAGTATTCGTCCAAGTGAAGACGAAGTTAAAGATGCAGACTTTTTAGCGCAATCAAATCAGCAGGGTTCAGGAACATTCCGTAAAGAGCATCGTATTTCAAGTGATATGCCAGCGCAAGCAGAAGATAAGAGTGCGGGTGATCAGCAACTCGAAGCTTTAGAACAAATTCAGCAAAAAAGAGAATTGAAATTCGAAGAAAAAGTATTAATGACGGTTCTTAGCTGGCAAAAGCAAGCGGAACAGAATGATCGCAAAAAGGCCATGGAAGAGTTGCAGAGCCAGATGCAAGCTAAAACGGCAATGGTGGCGAGTCTAGAAGCTCAATATTTACAGAAACAACAAAATTTTAGTAAACAACAAAAAATTAAAACCTTAGATGGTATTCAAGCCAAGCAAGATGCATCTGCTGGATATTTAGATAAATTTCGTGAAAAAGTTGAAATGTATGGAAACCGATATTACCCAGATCTTGCCAAACAGCAGCGTCTTTCGGGGGAAGTCCGTTTAATGGTCATTCTCAATAATGAAGGTGGGATTCGTGCTATACGATTGATTGAAAGCTCAGGTCATTCAATCCTCGATGAAGCCGCCAAAAACTCAGTGCGTAAAGGTGCACCTTTTGGACGTTTTGACTCAAAAATGAAAGATATCTCTGAACTGAGGATTGTGCGTACTTGGCGTTTTGACCCAGCTGAATCTGAATTTGAAGTCCACTGATTGAATGGTGTAGAAATGAATGGTTGTGCTTTTTTTTTAAAAAGACTCATTTTAAAAACAATAAAAACTGATCTTTATATTGGTTAGTGATGATGGGTTTGATATTGCTCAACCAAAGCAATGCCTTCAGGAAACTTCATTAACAATGCTAAATCATAAGGACTTTTTGCTGTCCGATTTTTACTGTTTAAATTTGCACCATGTTCAAGTAATAATTTAACCAATTCATAATGATGTTGTGCGTTATAAAGCGCAGTCCACAGTGAAATATTTCCTGAACTGTCTTGCAATGCTAAATCTCCACCGTGGTCAATGATTGCTTGGGCGACATGAATATTATTTTTATAGACAGCGATGAAGTGTAGAGCTGTCTGTCCTTTGCTATTTTGTAAGTTGACATCAATTCCAAGTTCAATCAGTTTGAGTGCGATATCATCTTGTTGGTGTTGCAAGGCGTACATCAGTAAAGATGAGCCATCAAGCTGTTGATTGATGTTATCAGGGGTGATTTTTTCTAGTAACGCCTTACATTCACCATGCAAAATAAGTTGGAATAATTCTGACATACCAAAATCCCTTTTATAATTATATTTGGCGGATTAATTTTAGTCGTTTTCTTTAATATGATCTTGTGATTTCACAAATTTCAACACTAAATTTTTTATACCATTGTTGTTTGCCAATTCGTTGGGCAGCTTGATGTTCTGCATCTTTATGCCAAGCATGGATATCTTCAAGAGTATTCCAATAAGAAAGCGCAACTTCAAAGTCATTTTCACAAAGAGACTCAAATTTTTGACAGTTAAACTGGCTTAATGCTTTCTCTCGTAAAAGTTGTGCAGTTTGAAAATACCGTTGATCAAGCGTATTGATCTGTGCCTTAAAGATAACCACGTATTTCATTTTCAGTGTTCGGCCTTTAATGTCTCTATAAAAAATAAAAATCAGAAACTGATGCGTTAAAGCAAATTGTGATCATGGGCTTGAATCGGTGGGGGAGTTGGTTTTCCTAGAGTTCCCAATAATTCAATTTCAATCATTCGCACCATCGAATCTAAAGGTAAATCATTACTTTGCGTACCAAAGGGTTCTTCTATCTCGGTACTTAAAGCATCTAGCCCTAGAAAAGTATAAGCTAAAATACCCACCAACAAAGGTGTTGCTAAGCCCAGTAATGATCCTAAGCTAAAGGGCAACATAAAGCAGAAAAAATAGACCGTACGATTCAATAAAACTGAATAAGCAAAAGGTAAAGGTGTGGTTGCAATACGGTCACAACCGGTTTGTACCAAACTTAACTCATTCACATGTTCATTTAATTGGGTATAGATAATGTCAGAAATTTCGCCTTCTTTGAGCGCTTGCATCAATTCCCATTGGATCAAACTCAGCGTGTATTGAGGCGCATTTGTTTGTTGATACAATTGTGTCAGTGCCTGTTGACTCATACCACTGGTTTCCACCAACGCATCTGGATTTGCAGTTTGATGTCTTAGGCGATCTCTTAATAAGTTTGCAAATACAATTACATGTTGGATGATCCGTTCACGGCGCCCTTGAGGAAAAATACGGCAATCACGGTCAAAGTGTCGTGCGTTGGCGATCAGCATCCCCCAAAGTTTACGGGCTTCCCACCAACGGTCATAACAGGCAGTATTTTTAAAGCCGAGAAAAATAGAGAGCACCACACCAATCAGGGTAAAGCCAACCAAGGGTAATTCTGGAAAACGATATAAATTGGTATACTCAATGCCACCGACAATTGCAGAAATGAGCATCACAAAACCAAGCGGTGGTAGCACTTTAGGTAAAATCGTACCACGCCAAGAGAGTAATATTTTAAGGGTATCGTTTTGATCGCGGACAATCATACTTTTTAAATCTATATTTTTTAGTGATCTTCACCGCTTCAAAGGTGCTTGTCAATCACATTTGTAGGGAAAGTTTGGGATTTGATGAGTCCGTGTTCAGCAAAGGAGTAGCTTTGCTCAGCAGCAATGATCATATGATCCAATAATTCTATTTCAAGTAGTTGACAGGCTTTTAATATTTCTTGAGTTAAATCGTAATCTTCGCGTGAAGGCTTGGCAAAACCTTTAGGGTGATTATGGGCAACAACGATAAAAGTCGCATGTTTTTGTATGACATATCGTAATAATTGATTGATGGAAATATTGCAGTAATTGACTGATCCATAAAATAGTTTTTTAAAACTCAATTTACGTAACTGGCTATCTAAGCAGAGTACAGCAAAGACTTCTTGAAATTCTCCAATCAATTCATAACGTAAATAATCTCGGATTAAATCAGAACGACTCAAGTCTAAACCTTGGTTCAGTTGATGTTTCAAGTAACGCCGTCCCAGTTCTTTCACTGCCATCAGTTGTGAATACTTGCTTTCGCCAATGCCATGAAATTGTTTTAAATCATCTAAAGACGAATCAAATACAGCATTTAAATGACCAAAATGTTGAATGAGCAAGCGTGCTAATTCAACAGCAGAGTGTTGTTTTGAGCCTGAGCGGAGAAAGATTGCGAGTAGTTCTGCATCAGATAAACTGTGCGCCCCTTGTAAGAGTAATCTTTCACGTGGACGTTCTTGTTTAGGCCATTGTTTGATTGACTGATTCATTATTTTTCACATTTTAAACTTATTTTAGTTCTGGTTTTTCTCCCTTGAATAACTTGGGAGATAGACTATTTAATGATATTGTGAGCGCCACTGCAACTGAAAGGTAGCTTGATAGTGAGTTTTGATCTCAGCGTATTTTCTAATAAAAATATTATCCTCGCTGTAACAGGTGGTATAGCCGCCTATAAAAGTGCAATCCTGGTACGTCGTTTAAAGGATTATGGCTTTAATGTACGCGTGGTAATGACTAAAGGTGCACAGGCATTTATTGCCCCTTTAACTTTTCAGGCGCTATCGGGAAATCCAGTTCATACTGAATTATTAGATCCTGAAGCAGAAGCGGGAATGGGGCATATTGAATTGGCACGTTGGGCTGATTTAATTTTAGTTGCACCTGCAAGTTGCGACAGCATTGCGAAATTTGCTGCAGGTTTAGCTGATGATTTACTGAGTACCTTGTATTTGGCAACCAAAGCACCAGTTTGGGTTGCACCTGCAATGAATCAACAAATGTGGGCAGCTAAGCCGACACAACGGAATCTGAATACTTTAGTTGAAGATGGCGTACATGTGATTATGCCTGAAGCGGGTTCGCAAGCGTGTGGGGATGTCGGTTTAGGGCGTATGCCTGAACCTGAAGATTTAGCAGAACAAGTTAAAAATTACTTCCATCAAGCACAACGTGCGATTGCTGAAAAGTTTGGCTTGCTTGCTGGAAAGCGTGTGGTGATTACTGCAGGGCCAACACGTGAAGCGATTGATCCTGTACGTTATATTTCCAATCACAGTACAGGGAAAATGGGCTTTGCTATTGCAGCAGCCTGTTACTCAGCAGGGGCAAAAGTGACGTTGCTGGCGGGTCCAGTCAGTTTGGATACCCCGAATGGTGTGCGTCGTATCAATGTTTCTTCTGCGATAAAAATGCTTGATGAAAGCATGCATCAGCTTGAGGATGGTTGTGACGTGTTTATTGCAACCGCGGCTGTCGCTGACTATCGTGTGGCAGAAGTTTCGGAACATAAGATCAAGAAAGCTGGTGATGAGCTGAATGTTTCGTTGGTGAAAAACCCTGATATTGTGGCGACCATTGCGCAACAGTCAAAGCGCCCATTTATGGTGGGTTTTGCGGCTGAAACTCGTAATGTAGAGGAATATGCAGCAGGAAAACTCGTTGCAAAAAAACTCGATATGATTGCCTGCAATGATGTCTCGCGGGCTGATATTGGTTTTGCTTCTGATCAAAATGCGATGACCGTGTTTTTTGCAGAACAGTACCAGATGGAAAAGCGTGATTTAGAGAAAGCTTCGAAACAAGAAATTGCACAACAGTTGGTTGAAGCGATCCACGATGCTTTACACCATGAGATTGAACCAATTTAAGAGTTTTTCAGGTTATGTTTGAATATAAAAATGCAACGAATTCGTTGCATTTTTATTTGCTATTTTTTGTGCTTTTAAACTATGTTTAATCTTGGAAATGGACAATAGCCACAATGGGCTTTTTTACCCCCAACAATAGCCACAGTTTTAAGGAAGATCATAATGATCAAAAAAACTTTAGCCACCGTCATGATGATTTCTGCTTTAGGTTTCAGCTCAATGACTTTTGCTGCAACGCTACAACAAAATATGCAGGCATTAGGTAAAAACTATAAAGCATTTAATCAAACCAATAATGCCGCTGAAGCAAATAAAGCTTTAGATAATATGCGTGCTGCTGCAACGGACGCTAAAAAAGTCAAACTTAAAGGTCGTGGTGATGCTAGTGCACCAACTTCGACTCAGTTATATGATCAATTGATTGCGCAAATTGATAAGACTCAAGCGCTAGTCAAAGGTGGTCATTTAGATCATGCAAAAATGGAAGGCAAGAAAATTGCTGAAATACGTGATCAAGGGCATAAGATCTATCAGTAATCGATTCATTTGAAAGCACAAAACCGTTAGTTTTAATGACTAACGGTTTTTTATTGTGAGGAGATTTTTAAAAGATATTGAATCAAAAAACTCAGCATGATTCGGATTTGCTCATTGCATAACAACTGTTAAGTTAGATGTAGAAAAGTGAGGAGAAATGTGATGCAACAGCACAATCAGTTTGAACGTATTGCAAAAGCCATTGAATACATTAAACACAATTTTAAAGCACAACCGAATTTAGATGAAGTGGCTGCGCATATTCATTTAAGCCCTGCACATTTTCAACGTTTATTCACTGAATGGGCTGGAACCAGTCCGAAGAAGTTCTTGCAATATATCAGCATAGAACATGCAAAAAACTTGTTAAAACAAGAGCATTCGGTATTTGATGCAACGTATGACACAGGACTATCAAGCACCAGTCGTTTGCATGATCTATTTATACAAATTGAAGGGATGACACCTGCTGAATACAAAAGTGGCGGAGAAAACTTAACCATCCACTACCAGTATGCTGAAACACGTTTTGGAACCGTTTTAGTGGCATCAACAGCCAAAGGGATTTGCTTTATGTCTTTTGTGGAGCATGAGCAAGATGCTTATAGCGCACTCGTTGAAAAATTTCCTAAAGCAAGATTTTATCAGCAAGCAGATGCGTTGCATGAACATGCTTTGGCCATTTTCTCATCTGAACAAAAACCATGGAACCAAATTAAGCTACATCTAAAAGGTACTGATTTTCAGCTTAAAGTTTGGGAAAGTTTGCTTAAAATCCCGATGGGGCAAGTGGCGACCTATGCGAACCTTGCTGAACAGATTGGAAATCCCAAAGCTTTCCGTGCGGTTGGTACTGCGATTGGCAATAACCCAGTGGCTTTTTTAATTCCCTGTCATCGTGTGATCCAAGCGACAGGTGTTTTAGGTGAATACCATTGGGGTAAAACACGTAAAGCCGCAATGATTGGTTGGGAAGGTGTACAAGTACATGACAGTGTTTAATCCACAACAAGCAACAGCATTGCTCAATAAAATTGAGGGTTTAGATTGGGAGACAATCCGTGCTCAGATGCATACGCAAGGCTACTCAATCCTTAAAGACTTTTTATCTGATGAATTGTGTGAGTTGATTAAAAGTCATTACAACCATCAACAACTGTATCGAAAAACCGTCAATATGCAGCAACATCGTTTTGGATATGGCGAGTATAAATATTTTAATTATCCATTACCAAACTTGCTTCAACAGCTTCGAACTCAGTTTTATCCCTATCTAGTTCCTATCGCCAATGCTTGGTCTGATGCTTTAAAGTTGGAGCGACACTATCCAGATTCATATCTTGAATTTTTACAACAATGCCAACAAGCGGGTCAAAATAAAGCCACTGTTTTGATTTTGCACTATCAGCAAGATGGTTTTAATACCTTACATCAAGATCTATATGGCGAGGTCTATTTTCCGATCCAAATGGTATTTGTACTGAGTCAAGTCAATACCGATTTTACCGGTGGTGAGTTGGTGTTGACTGAGCAAGTACCACGAGCACAGTCGAAAGCCATTGTTTTACAACCTGATCAAGGGGATGTGTTAATTTTTACCACACAGTTTAGACCCAAGAAAAGCACTTATGGCTATTATCGAGTTAATATGAAGCATGCTGTCAGTCAGGTGCATACAGGGGAGCGTTATACATTGGGGATTATTTTTCATGATGCTGTGAGTTAAATGATGATTAAGCATGATGATATTGAGCGCTTGGCGTTATATCGAAAAATCAGGAATGCTGAAATTTTATTTGCAGGCAATCAAAAGCTAAAAATTTATGGACGTTTAAACTGTGGTTCGGGCAAGCGGATGTTAAAAACCAATCGGGTGTTCTTTAGTAGTGAAGCTGAAGCCTTGGCATTGAAATTTCGCCCGTGTGGACATTGTATGAAATCAGCCTATGTGAAATGGAAAAATGCAACAACTTAAGTTTCTAACCGATCCCCATGAGAATTTGCTTCCACAAGATGGAATAGTGAATTATTTCGGAAAAATTATGGATGAAGCCATCGCCAATGATTATTTTGAGAAATTGCTCGCACATATTGAATGGCAAAATGACCAAGCGATTATTTTTGGCAAAAAGATCATCACCAAACGGAAAGTGGCTTGGTATGGAGGTCGCGCTTTTGAATACACTTATTCAAATAGTTCCAAATATGCCTTGCCATGGACTGAAGAATTACTCGAACTGAAAAAACAGATTGAATTAATTACGGGTGAAACATTTAATTCTTGTTTACTGAATCTTTACCATACGGGTGAAGAGGGTATGGCATGGCACAGTGATGGTGAAACAGATCTAAAAAAGAATGGCGCAATTGCATCTTTAAGCCTAGGTGCGGTTCGAAAATTTGCCTTTAAACATAAAAATAGCCAAGAAAAGATTGAGATTTTTCTCGAAAATGGCAGTTTGCTGGTCATGAAAGACACCACTCAAACATATTGGTTACACCGCTTAGCCCCAACAAAGAAAGTGCATACGGCTCGGATTAATCTAACCTTTAGAACAATCGATGAATCATGATTTTTCCTCACGGATAAGCCAAACAATTGTGGCAAAAATAAAATTGATTAAACTCCCATAAAAAATAAAATTGTAGGGAATCATGTTGAGTAAAACTTGAGAATAACTCAGCGGATAAAAGGGATACATATCTGCATGCATCAAAGCATCTAAAAAAACATGGCTAAAACTACCGACCAAGGCACTGACTGTCGCCACTTGCCATGTGATCTGCCAGTTTGCTTGTTTAAATAAGTTGCGTAAGCAAAACTCACTCATCACTTTACCTATGGGGACTGCAAGCAAAGCAATCAACAAAGCACCAAGTAAATTATGAGTATATAAATGGAGTGTGGTCCAGCCTTGAATAATACCAACTAGAGGTTCGATATCCATCAAAACCTGGACACCAAAGAAGATTAACAAGCTAAATTTTTTATTTGCAATGGCTTTACAACTTGCGCCTAAGCCCAAATGTAAGGGGGTAAATGGCATTGTTATTTTTCATGCTTATTGTGATGTTTAAAATATAAAAAATTGCATCACCCACGTTTGTGAAGTTTGAGTGATTTTATCTGATCAAACATAAAAAAGACCGCATAGCGCGGTCTTTTAAACTTAATTACTGAGAAATTAAGCTTGGCCTTCAGCAGCAGCGCCTTGGGCACGTTCCATATTTGCTTCAAACTCTGCATCAAAATTGATTGGCGTAAGAAGTAATTGAGGGAAGCTACCTTTCGTTACAAGATCATTAACTGCTTCACGCAAGAATGGGAACAAAATGTTCGGGCAGTAAGCGCCTAAGATGTATGGAAGGCGGTCTTCTTCAATACCATCAATCAAGAAAATACCTGATTGCGTTACATCGACGATAAATGCTGTATCGCCAGCATTGTTCGCTTGAACAACAACTTTTAAAGACACTTCAAAGTGGGTTGCATCCACTTTTTCAGCAGCAGAAGACAAGTTGATGTTTAATACAGGTTGCCATTCTTTGGTAAAAACTTGAGCCCCAGGTACTTCAAAAGAAATGTCTTTTGTATAAATACGTTCTAAAGCAAGTTGTGGTTGAGCTTGTTGTTCTTCACTCATTCTTTATTCCTTAAATTTTAAGAAGTGATTCATTAATTAAGTTGTGGATTAACCAAGTAACTCATCGAGTTTGCCGGCTTTTTCTAAAGCATAAAGCTGGTCAAAACCACCGATAAATTCATTATTAATAAAAATTTGTGGCACTGTACGGTGTCGAGTTTTCTGGATCAGCTCAGTCTTAACTTCAGGTGCTTCTTCATCGAGATTGATTTCGGTAAAAGCAACACCTTTACGCTCAAGTAGAGATTTCGCACGTACACAGTATGGGCAAAAAGTTGTTGAATATACTTTTACTTCAGCAGTCATGTTGAGCTCCTTAAGCTTATTTTTTAGCTTTAACTAATGGCAAGCCTTGGGCTTTCCAGTTACTGATACCACCATCAAGACGATAGCTGTCTGCATGGCCGACTTGTTGCAAAGCACTTCCTGCAACTTGACCTAAGTTACAGATAAATACTAAAGGACGGTCAGCAGTTTTTAACTCTTCAATGTGACTGGCAATTTGACTGTATGGAATGTTGCGGCTGCCACTCACATGACCTTCACGGAAATCTTTAGCATCGCGTAAATCAATCAACATCGCATTTTTAGCTTTTACTAAAATACCAAGTGATTGTGGTGAAATTTTACGACCACTGCGTTGTCCTTCAAAAATAAAGAACAAGATCGCCAGTACCCCTAAAATACCAAATAAGAAGGGGTGATTCCCCATAAACTCAAACCAACGTTCCACAAGTCACCTAATTACAATCAAAAATTGCGTCGAGTATAGCGTATATATATGGTGATCAAAATCACCGCTTCAAGGTTCTCAAAGAAGAAATTTAATTTTTTTGTTGCGCATCAGTGATTTCTTCAATTAAGCGTAAATAACTTTCATGTCGTCTGGCTAGAATTTCACCATTTTCTACCGCTTTTTTAATGGCGCACTGTTTCTCATGCGTGTGCGTGCAATTACGATATTGGCAATGCCCAATCAAGTTCGAAATTTCAGGAAAGCCTGCATCAATCTTTTCTAGGCTCAAATGCCAAAGCCCAAATTCACGGATGCCGGGCGAGTCGATCAAGGCACCATTTTCACCAAAACGAATCAAACGGGTAGAGGTCGTTGTATGTTGTCCGAGCGCCGAGTTTTCAGAAATAATATTGGTCTTCTGCTCTGCATCAGGAACGATGACATTAATCAAGGTACTTTTGCCGACACCTGATTGCCCAACGAAAGCAACAGTTTCGTTGTCGAGTCGTTGCTTTAATTCGCTAATATCACCTTCAGACTGAGTAATCAGTACTTCATAGCCTAAGTCTTGATATTCTTTAATCAGATCTAAAATAGGGTCATTTTCTTTGAGTAAATCTGATTTGTTTAATACCAAAAGGACTGGAATATCTGCATCCGCACATGCTACTAAATAGCGATCAATCAGCGTGGGTGCTGGCTCAGGCAGAGTTGCAAAGACGATGACAATTAAACTGATATTGGCTGCCACAGGTTTAACTTTATGATAACGATCGGGACGTGTTAACAATGAAGTCCTTGGATGAATGGCGGTGATGATGCCTAAACCTGTATTGGGATCTGCTTGCCATTGAACTTTGTCGCCCGTCACTAACAGCTCTAAATTGGTTCGTGTATGACAGCGCCAAACACTGCCTAATTCAATCGGTTTCCAAAAGGGCTCTGGATCACCTTCATTGACGATGGGTTTTTGCGGATGTTGAGTAGGAACAGAAAGGGCTTGTACTTCGAGTTGTCGTCCATAATGCTGAACAACAAGACCTTCAAGGTCATTGGAAGTGTCGATTTCTTCTTGACGTGTTTTATGTTGTTTCTGAATGCGGCGTTGCTGCTGTTCAGTTAAACGACGTTTACGAATTAAAGCCATTCATATCCTAAAAACCTTAAAAATGAGAAGGCAAAAATACCATGACAGGCGAATGAATTACAGCGAAGATGTAAGAAATTTGCTACTATTCATTTTTTATTGGCCTAATAAGATTGCACTATATGAGCAGCACTCCGGATACCCGCTTAATTTGGATCGACCTAGAGATGACAGGTTTAGATACAGATAATGACAAGATCATTGAAATTGCGACAATTGTAACAGATGATCATTTGAACATTTTGGCGGAAGGGCCTGTACTCGCAGTGCATCAATCAGATGTTATCCTCAATGCAATGGATGAGTGGAACACCAAACAACATGGTCAGTCAGGGCTGATTGAACGAGTACGTCGTAGTAAACTCACAGCGCAAGATGCAGAGCAGCAAACCTTAGAATTTTTGAAGAAATGGATTAATCCTAAAACTTCGCCAATGTGTGGTAATTCAATTTGCCAAGATCGCCGTTTTATGCACCGTTTAATGCCTGAGCTTGAACAATTCTTCCATTATCGTAATTTGGACGTGTCTTCAGTGAAAGAGTTAGCAAAACGCTGGAGACCTGAAATTATGAGCGGTTTAAAGAAAAATGCTTCACATTTGGCAATGGATGATATCCGCGATTCGATTGCTGAACTTAAATATTATCGTCAGTATTTCTTTATCGCCAATCAAGATTAATCATCTGAGTGGTTAAATCTCATTACATATCAGATTGAAACAAGAGGCTTTTTAGCCTCTTTTTTTGCTATGCATTTTGGTTTTTTAAGCTATACTAAAGCTGATGTCCTCTGACAACTCGTTACAAAAAATAGCAAGCAGTTCAAATTGTTTGCATAAAAAACGTTTTAATATCCTTATATATATTTGAATTATTACAAAGAGATTGACTATGCAAAGTAATAACCCAATTTTAACGCGTGCGGAAACGTATGCAGATTATGAACAGCCAATGACTGTACAAGGCGCAATTCAAAAATCAGTTTTATTGACTGTTATTGCGGCCATACTCGGTGTTGGAATTTTTTTCTATAGCTTTACCACAATGAATGTTGGAATTGCCTATGCTGCCGCAATGGTCGGTGCAATTGGTGGTTTGATTCTTGGATTGGTTGCTACATTTAAACCGAATACCGCACGTGTTTTAGCTATTCCTTATGCATTCTTTGAAGGTGCATTTTTGGGTGGTGTTTCAGTGATCTTCCAGCTGAAGTTTCCGGGCGTACCATTACAAGCACTTTTAGCTACCTTTATCACAACTTTAGTGATGTTTGGTTTATATAAATTCCAAATTATTCGTGCAACTGAAAAATTTAAATCTATTGTGATTTCAGCATCTATCGCAATTGCATTGGTTTTTGTGGTGCAGTTCATTATGCGTTTGGCTTTTGGTTCAAGCATTCCATTCTTATTTGAAAGTAGCATTTTAGGTATTGGTTTTGCTGCATTTGTTGCGGTGATCGCATCATTGAACTTGATTCTTGATTTTGATTTGATTGAATCTGCTGCTGCACAACGTGCGCCGAAAGCTTATGAATGGTTATGTGGTATCGCTTTATTGGCAACATTGGTCTGGATGTACTATTCATTCTTACGTTTATTGAGCTTGTTGCAAGGTGATGATTAATTATTCCCTTTATATAGATTGATAGATTTAAAAAGGCGCACTCGATTGAGTGCGCCTTTTTTTATGTTTTTAGTAAACTTTTAAAAAAAGATGCATTATGCAATTTAGTTATGGGTCAAGACTTGGCATTATGCTTACAAAATTGATCAGGTGAGAATTTCATGGCACAAGGACTATTGGCAGGTAAACGCTTTTTAATCGCGGGTATTGCAAGTAAATTATCCATTGCATTTGGTATTGCTCAGGCATTACATCGTGAAGGTGCAGAACTCGCATTTACTTATCCAAACGATAAACTAAAAAAACGTGTAGATGATTTTGCAGAACAATTCGGTTCTACTTTAGTTTTCCCTTGTGATGTTGCTGTGGATGCTGAGATTGACCACGCATTTGCTGAATTAGCAAAGCATTGGGATGGTTTGGATGGTGTTGTACATTCAATCGGCTTTGCACCTGCGCATACACTTGATGGTGATTTCACGGACGTTACAGATCGTGAAGGTTTTAAAATTGCTCATGACATCAGTGCTTATAGTTTTGTTGCTATGGCTCGTGCAGCAAAACCTTTATTGTTGGCTCGCCAAGGCTGTTTATTGACTTTAACTTACCAAGGTTCAGAGTCTGTTATGCCAAACTATAATGTTATGGGTATGGCGAAAGCATCTTTGGAAGCAGGGGTACGTTATTTAGCATCAAGCTTAGGTGCTGAGGGTATCCGTGTAAATGCAATTTCAGCAGGTCCAATCCGTACTTTAGCGGCATCTGGGATTAAATCTTTCCGTAAAATGTTAGATGCCAATGAAAAAATTGCACCGTTAAAACGTAATGTGACGATTGAAGACGTTGGTAATGCAGCCTTATTCCTATGCTCACCTTGGGCAAATGGGATCACTGGTGAAATTCTGTATGTCGATGCTGGTTTTAATACGGTCGGTATGAGCCAGTCGATGATGGATAGCGAATAAAGTTAAGTTTATTTAACTGATTGAATTAAAGACATAAACCTCAATATTAAAACGTGAATATTGAGGTTTTTTTACAAATTTTAAAAAATTAACCGATCAATAAACTAGGATTCAATCGTTTTTTTTGATTAAATATTCATAAATATTAATATTATTTTAAGTTTGATAAGAAAATGAATTTTGCCAATATATTTTCGGCTCTGCAACACCTTGGATTGACTGCGCAAAAACGAGCCTTGCATATCCAATTTAGCAATCCTGATTTGACTGCTCAAGTCTTCTTACAACGCATCGATGGACAACATGGTCTAAACCAAGGT
>NZ_JBZAYK010000003.1:0-65374 GCF_058242925.1 Acinetobacter sp. LipI_19 | reverse complement strand
AGACATAGTCACTCGCGATTACTCCTCGACTTTACCGCCAGCAGCTTCAAGAGCAGCTTTAGCGCCTTTAGTCAATGCAACACCTTGAACAGTGAATGCACGAGTGATTTCACCAGAAAGAACAACACGAGCACGCAACATATCTTTACGTACAACATTCGCAGCTTTCAAAGTTTCAAGTGAAACAATATCACCTTCAACTTTAGCAAGTTCAGACAAACGTACTTCAGCAGTTTTCAAAGCCAATTGGCTTGTGAAACCGAATTTAGGTAAACGACGATATAACGCAGTTTGACCACCTTCAAAGCCTGGACGAACGCCACCACTTTTACGTGATTTTTGACCTTTGACACCACGGCCACCAGTCTTACCAACGCCAGAACCGATACCACGGCCTAAACGACGGTTGTCACGTTTTGCACCTTCAGCAGGTGCAAGCTCATTTAAACGCAGAGTCATGGCTTATTCCTCTACACTAACCATATAGTAGACTTTGTTGATCATACCACGGTTAGAAGGTGTATCTATTACTTCTACTGTATGACCAATACGACGCAGACCTAAACCTTGTAGGCAAAGTTTGTGATTTTTCAAACGATGCGAAGAAGATTTAGTCTGGGTAACTTTAATCGTTTTCATGATTGATTACCCTAAAATTTGTTCTACTGAAAGACCACGTTTAGCAGCAACTTTCTCAGGAGACGTCATATCACGTAAACCGTTAAAAGTTGCATTTACAACGTTAGCCGCGTTAGTAGAACCATAACATTTCGTCAATACGTTACGTACACCCGCAGCTTCTAAAACTGCGCGCATAGAACCACCAGCGATTACGCCAGTACCTTCTGATGCAGGTTGCATGTAAACACGGCTAGCGCCATGACGAGCATGAATAGGATGTTGTACAGTACCATCAACAAGATCAACAGTGATCATGTTGCGGCGTGCAGCTTCAAGTGCTTTAGAAATAGCAGCTGGAACTTCACGCGCTTTACCGCGACCAAAACCTACACGACCATTACCATCACCCACAACAGTCAATGCTGTGAAAGAGAAGATACGACCACCCTTAACAACTTTGGCTACACGATCAACGGCAACCAGCTTTTCAACAAGACCTTCGTTTTGTTCAACTTTAGCCATGATTAGAACTCCAAGCCGTTTTCACGAGCAGCATCAGCCAAGGCTTTGATACGACCATGATATTTAAAACCAGAACGGTCAAATGCAACTTTAGTTACACCAGCAGCCTTTGCACGTTCTGCGATTAAAGCACCTACTTTAGTTGCTGAATCTACATTACCTGTAGTTCCGCTACGTAAAGATGCATCCAAAGTAGAAGCTTGCGCTAATACTTTGCCACCATCTGCAGAAATAACTTGAGCATAGATGTGACGCGGCGTGCGGTTTACACACAAGCGAGTCGCACCCAATGCACGAATGTGCAAGCGTGTGCTTTTCGCACGACGCAAACGGGATTGTTTCTTTTCGTTCATAAGAACCTCGCGCCTTATTTCTTCTTAGCTTCTTTACGAAGTACAACTTCGTCAGAATAGCGAACACCTTTACCTTTATACGGCTCTGGTGGACGATAACCACGGATTTCTGCAGCAACTTGACCTAACAATTGCTTGTTAGCTGATTTCAAAATGATTTCAGTAGCAGTCGGAGTTTCAGCAGTTACACCTTCAGGAAGAGCGTAATCAATCGGATGAGAATAACCAAGGTTAAGGTTCACAACTGTACCTTTAACCGCAGCTTTATAACCAACACCGATAAGTTGTAACTTACGTTCGAAGCCTTCATTAACACCTTTTACAAGGTTATTAAGAACAGCGCGAGCAGTACCAGCTTGCATCCAAGAATCGCGAGATTCTTTAACTGGAGCAATATGAAGTTGACCTTCTTCCTGTTTAAGCTCGACCAGCGCATGCAGGTTGAAAGACAACGTACCTTTGCTGCCTTTCACTTCGACCTGCCGGCCGTTCTGAGTAACTGCTACACCGTTAGGTACAGTTACTGGGGCTTTAGCCACACGAGACATGAGGAATCACCTATTAAGAAACAAAAGCAATAACTTCACCACCAACGCCTGCAGCACGTGCAGCGCGATCAGTCATGATGCCTTTGCTTGTAGAAACAATTGCAATACCTAAACCTTGCTTAACGCTTGGAAGTGCATCTTTACCGCGATACTGACGTAGACCTGGGCGGCTTACGCGTTTCACAGTTTCGATAACTGGTTTGCCTTCAAAATATTTTAAAGTAATTGTCAAAGTAGCTTTGCCTTCAAGATCAGCAACTTCTACATTTGAAATGTAACCTTCTTGTTGAAGTACGTTTGCAATTGCAACTTTCAACTTAGAATTAGGCATAGAAACAGTTTGTTTCTTTGCCATTTGTGCGTTACGAACACGTGTTAGCATGTCGGCAACGGTATCTTGCATACTCATTTATAGTCGCTCCTTACCAGCTTGCCTTAACAACGCCCGGTACATCACCCTGCATTACTGTGTCACGTAATTTGTTACGGCTTAAGCCGAACTTACGGAAGTAACCATGAGGACGACCAGTTAAACCACAACGGTTACGAAGACGTACTGGAGACGCATTACGTGGTAATGCTTGTAACTTCATCATCGCTTCGAAACGTTCTTCATCAGATGCATTTACGTTTGCAATCGTAGCTTTTAATTCAGCACGTTTTGCAGCGTATTTAGCAACTGTAGTTTCGCGTTTCAATTCGCGATTAATCATACTTTTCTTAGCCATATCGACCTCTTATTTGAACGGGAAGCCGAATGCACGGATTAGCGCACGGCCTTCGTCATCAGTACGAGCAGTCGTAGTGATAGTAATATCCATACCACGAATACGATCGATCTTATCAAAATCGATTTCAGGGAACATAATTTGTTCCTTGAGACCCATTGAATAATTACCACGACCATCGAATGATTTCGCAGAAAAACCGCGGAAGTCACGAATACGAGGAATCGCAATAGAGATCAAACGGTCTAAGAATTCGTACATTTGTTCGCCGCGTAAAGTTACTTTACAACCAATCGGCCAACCATCACGGATTTTAAAACCAGCGATTGATTTACGCGCTAATGTAAGAACTGGTTTTTGACCAGCAATAGCTTGCATATCCGCCAAAGCGCCATCTAACAATTTCTTGTCAGCTGAAGCTGCACCAACACCCATGTTGATGGTGATTTTAGTAACGCGAGGAATTTCCATCACGTTGCCCAAACCAAGTTCTTCTTTCAACTTAGCTCGGATTTCGTCGTTATAACGTGTTTTAAGTCTGGCCATAGCCTAGTTCAACCTATTACTTCGCTACCGCCACTGATTCACCATTTGATTTATAAACACGAGTTTTCGTGCCTTCAATCACTTGGTAACCAACACGGTCAGCCTTTTGGGTTGCAGCATTAAAAACTGCCACGTTTGAAATATGAAGCGAAGCTTCTTGTGTAACGATAGCGCCTTCAGCACCTGTTGCACGGTTCGGCTTTTGATGCTTCTTAACTAAATTAAGGCCTTCAACCTTAACTTGGTCATTTGAAACAGACAAAACAGTACCCTGTTTGCCTTTTTCTTTACCTGCGATCACAATTACTTGATCGCCTTTTCTAATCTTAGCCATGATTGCCTCTATTATAGAACTTCAGGAGCCAATGAAATGATTTTCATGAACTGTTCAGTACGAAGTTCACGAGTCACTGGTCCGAAAATACGAGTGGCAATCGGAGCCTTGTTGTTGTTCAAGATAACTGCAGCATTATCATCAAAACGGATCACAGAACCGTCTGGACGACGAATACCGAATTTAGTACGAACTACAACTGCATTCATCACGTCACCCTTTTTAACACGGCCACGTGGAATTGCTTCTTTTACAGTAACTTTAATAATGTCGCCAACAGAAGCATAACGACGATGTGAACCACCTAGTACTTTAATACATTGTACGCGGCGAGCACCACTGTTGTCTGCTACGTCTAGCATACTTTCGGTCTGAATCATTGCCCTACTCCAAAACCGAGCATCACCGGTCGCAATTTCGAAAGGCTCAAAGAGTACTCGAAATTGACCGATGATGCAACAAGAACGTCTAATTACTCAGCAGCTGCTTCAATAACTTCCACTAAAGTCCAAGCTTTAGTTTTTGAAATTGGGCGGCTTTCTTTAATGGTTACAACATCGCCAGTTTTAGCAGTGTTATTCTCATCATGAGCGTGTAATTTTGTTGAACGGCGGATTGATTTGCCATACAACGGGTGTTGAACGCGGCGTTCAATAAGTACAACAATAGACTTGTCCATTTTGTCACTTACTACTTTGCCTGTTAACGTGCGAACTGTTTGCTCACTCATTGTGCGTTCCCCTGTTTTTCGGTAAGGAGGGTCTTGATACGAGCAATAGTCTTACGAGTTAACGCAACTTCATGCGATTTACCCAATTGACCAGTTGCTTTCGCCATACGAAGACGGAATTGGTTAAGCTGTTGCTCATCTAGCAAAGCTGCCAACTCTTCTACCGATTTTTCACGTAGATCTTTAGTTTTCATTACATCACCGTCTTAGTAACGATAGTGGTTTTAAATGGAAGCTTAGCAGCTGCAAGCGTAAACGCTTCGCGTGCCAATTCTTCACTAACACCATCCATTTCGTACAAGATCTTACCTGGTTTGATTTGGCAAACCCAGTATTCCACAGAACCTTTACCTTTACCCATACGAACTTCTAATGGCTTTTCAGTAATTGGTTTGTCTGGGAAAACACGGATAAAGATCTTACCACCACGTTTAACACGACGGCTAATTGTACGACGCGCAGCTTCGATTTGACGAGCAGTCATTTGACCACGCTCAACAGATTTAAGTGCGATTGTACCGAAAGATACTGTGCTACCACGATGCGCTAGACCAGTGTTACGGCCCTTTTGCACCTTACGGAATTTAGTACGTTTAGGTTGCAACATGGATTATTCTCCTTTTTCAGCAGAACGATCATTGCGACGACCACGACGCTCTTGACCTTCACCACGACCGCGACCGCGTTTAGCTGGACGTTCTTCAGCAGGAGCAGGGTTCATGACTTGTTTCATGCCACCTAAGATCTCACCACGGAAAATCCAAACTTTAACACCAATCGTACCGTAAGTAGTTTCAGCACGCATAGTTGCATAGTCGATGTCAGCACGAAGTGTATGTAAAGGTACACGACCTTCACGATACCATTCAGTACGTGCAATTTCTGCACCACCTAAACGACCAGAAACCTCAACTTTGATACCTTTAGCACCAGCACGCATAGTGTTTTGAACCGCACGCTTCATAGCACGACGGAACATTACACGCTTCTCTAATTGTGAAGCAATTGCTTCAGCAACTAAACGAGCGTCTAAATCTGGGCGATCGATTTCGTTGATGCTTACTTGCGCTGGAACACCCATAATCTTGGTGAGTTCACGCTGTAATTTCTCAATGTCTTCGCCTTTTTTACCGATAACGATACCTGGACGAGCAGTGCTAATAGTTACTTTAGCAGCGCCTGTAGGACGTTCGATAAGAATTTTGCTGATCATCGCGCTTTTAAGTTTTTTAGTTAAAAACTCACGAACTTGAAGATCTTTAAGCAAATATTCAGCGTATTGTTTCGGACTCGCATACCAGTTGGCGTTATGACGTTTTACAACACCAAGGCGGATACCGATTGGATGAACCTTCTGACCCATATCAAACCCCTACCTTAACGGTAATGTGACAAGTACGCTTAGTAATACGATCTGCACGGCCTTTAGCACGTGGCATAATACGTTTAAGGCTCGTGCCTTCATCAACGTAAATCGTAGTAACCTTAAGGTCGTCTACATCTAAACTGTTATTGTGTTCAGCGTTTGCAATTGCAGATTCCAATGCTTTTTTTACTATAACTGCAGCTTTCTTATTGCTGAAGTTTAAGATATTAAGCGCGTGAGCAATAGATTTGCCACGGATTAGATCTGCAACCAAACGAGTTTTTTGTGCCGAGATAGCGGCACCGCGTAATTTAGCAGTAACTTCCATCATAGCACCTTAACGTTTAGACTTCTTGTCAACACCGTGACCACGATAGGTACGAGTTGGCGCGAATTCACCGAGTTTGTGACCAACCATATGTTCAGATACGATCACTGGAACATGGTTACGACCATTATGTACAGAAATTGTTAAACCAACAAAATCCGGGAGGATCATCGAACGACGCGACCAAGTTTTGATCGGCTTACGGTTATTAGCCGCGATAGCCGCTTCAACCTTAGCGAACAAGTGCGCATCGACGAATGGGCCTTTTTTCAGAGAACGAGGCATTGTCAGATTCCTTTACTTGTTACTTAACGCGACGGTCGCGAATGATCATCTTAGTCGTACGCTTATTGGTACGTGTTTTGTACCCTTTAGCTTTTTGACCCCATGGGCTTACAGGTTGAATACCTTTGTTACGCCCTTCACCACCACCATGTGGATGGTCAACTGGGTTCATCGCCATACCACGAACGGTAGGACGAACACCACGCCAGCGTGCAGCACCTGCTTTACCAAGTGAACGAAGGTTGCTTTCTGAGTTAGATACTTCACCTAACACAGCGCGACATTCAACGTGTACTTTACGCATTTCGCCTGAACGAAGACGAATAATTGCGTAAGAACCGTCACGACCCAACAATTGAGCAGAAGTACCAGCAGAACGCACTAACTGTGCACCTTTACCGATTTTAAGCTCAATGTTATGTAATGTAGAACCGATAGGCATATTACGAAGCGGCAAGCAGTTACCTGGACGAATTGGAGCATCGTTACCAGATTGTACTTTATCACCAGCACGTAAGCCTTTAGCGGCAATAATATAACGACGTTCACCGTCAGCATATTTCAATAAAGCAATATGAGATGTACGGTTAGGATCGTATTCAATACGCTCAACTACAGCTGGGATGCCGTCTTTGTTACGTTTGAAGTCAACAATACGGTAGTTTTGTTTATGACCACCACCAACATGACGAGTGGTAATGTGACCATTATTATTACGACCACCAGTACGTTTCTTAGCTTCAACCAACGGTGCATAAGGCGCGCCTTTGTGAAGATGATTATGAACCACCTTCTCTACAAAGCGACGTCCTGGAGACGTTGGCTTACATTTTTGAATTGGCATAATTTTCGTCCTTATTCCGCTGTGCTTTCAGCGGTATCGCCCAAGTCAGCCATTTCAACATCTTGGCCAGCTTTCAGGGTGACGTATGCTTTTTTAACATCAGAACGACGTCCCAATGTTTTACCAAAGCGCTTAGTCTTACCTTTAGTGATAGTCGTGTTAACTTTAACAACTTCTACACCAAACAATTGCTCTACTGCTTTTTTGATTTCAAGTTTGTTTGCATCAATAGCAACCTTAAAAACTTGAACACCAGCAGTTTCGCCTAGAACTTGTGCTTTTTCTGAAAAAACAGGCCCTTTTAGGACTTGATAGATACGTTCGTTGTTCATCCGAGTTCTACCTCAATCTTCTTAGCAGCCGCAACAGACATAACAACTTTATCAAACGCGATCAAGCCAACAGGATCGATCCCAGCAGCATCAACCACATCAACGTGTGGAAGGTTACGAGCAGCTAAATATAGATTTTCATCTACAGCTTCAGTAACGATTAATGCGCGAGTAGCGTTCAAGCCGTTAAGTTTAGCAAGCAATTCTTTAGTTTTAGGTGCTTCAACAGCAAACTCTTCAACTAGAACAAGACGATCTTGGCGAACAAGTTCAGCTAAGATACATTGCATTGCACCGCGGTACATTTTACGGTTAACTTTTTGAGACCAATCTTGTGGACGAGCAGCAAAAGTTTTACCACCACCAACCCAGATTGGGCTACGAATAGAACCCGCACGAGCTCGGCCAGTACCTTTTTGACGGAATGGTTTCTTACCACCGCCAGAAACGTCTGCACGTGATTTCTGAGCTTTAGAACCTTGACGACCACCAGCTAAATAAGCTGTAACAACTTGGTGTACAAGAGCTTCATTAAAATCACGACCGAAAGCTACTTCTGATAATTCAACAGCAGAGCCGGAAACAGTTTTTAAATTCACGTTATTTCCCCTCAGGCCTTGATCGTAGGACGAACGATAACGTCGCCACCAGTAGCACCAGGAATCGCACCTTTAACAACAAGAACTGAACGTTCTGCGTCGATAGATACAATTTCAAGACCTTGAACTGTTACGCGTTCAGCACCTAAATGGCCAGCCATTTTTTTGCCTTTAAATACGCGACCAGGGGTCTGGTTTTGACCTGTAGAACCCAAAACACGATGCGACAAAGAGTTACCATGTGTAGCATCTTGCGTACGGAAGTTCCAACGCTTAACACCACCTTGGAAGCCTTTACCTTTTGATTGACCAGTTACGTCAACAACTTGACCTACTGCGAACAAATCAACACCGATAGTTCCACCAACTTCACGACCTTCAAGATCAGCTTCTGTAGCACGGAATTCGCTAACTAAACGACCAGCAGCCACACCAGCTTTCGCAAAGTGACCTTTCTGAGCATTTGTTACGCGAGATTCGCGACGTTCACCAGTAGTGATTTGAATCGCTTGATAACCATCAGTTTCAAGCGTTTTGATTTGAGTGATACGGTTAGGATCAACCTCAATCACTGTTACAGGCACAGAAACACCAGCATCTGTAAAGATACGTGTCATACCGCACTTGCGACCGACTAAACCAATAGCCATGTGCATAAACCTCTAAAAAAGCGGCCTAATTAACTTATAAAGCGTTAATTAACCGAAAGCCTTAACCCAATGCGATCTGAACATCAACACCAGCTGCAAGATCCAACTTCATCAACGCATCTACAGTTTTGTCTGTAGGTTGAACGATGTCGATCAAACGTTTATATGTGCGGATTTCATATTGGTCACGCGCATCTTTGTTCACGTGTGGTGATGTTAAAACGTTAAAACGTTCGATGCGAGTAGGCATCGGAATTGGACCACATACTTGTGCGCCAGTACGTTTTGCTGTTTCTACGATCTCTTGAGAAGATTGATCAATTAAACGATGATCAAAAGACTTAAGACGGATACGAATTCTCTGGTTAGACATACCAGTTAACTCCAAGCCAAATATATAAAGAATCACCCTTGACGCATCTCACCCCACTAAAGTAGGCAAGTGTCAAAGGCAGTGAAAATCACTAAGGTCGTGATCGATGCCACGACTGTAACGATCTGAATGACTTTCTTCGCCATTCACCCCACCATATTGGAGGGTCGCTCATTATAACGATTGTTTAACACTTAAGCAAACTTATTTGGACATTTTTACCTTTTTTTGAGTAATTAATTATAAATAAAGCGCTTATTATTTAAACACCAACTTAAACCCTCAAAACGTAGTCAATCGCATGATTGAGTAACTGATTACCAATCACATAGTCCATTTGTTGTGATTTTTTTAAATCCAATAATGATTGACTGTGTAGCCCACTAAACACCATATCCTCTTCTTCATGTTCAATGAAAATTTTTAAGCTATGCGGGGTGATTTCTGGATGAAACTGAAATCCCAACACATTCTTGCCTATTTGATAAAGTTGGTTGGGACATGCTGGATTCTCCGCCAAACGAATTGCACCTTTAGGAATATCAAAGGTCTCACTATGCCATTGCATGACATTGACCCGCTCAGGCAATTGGAAATAATCTTCTGGCACATGGTTGCTTTTATTGACCAAGGTCCAACCGATTTCCCGTACAGTATTACGTCGAACATTAGCACCTAGAGCATTGGCTATCAGCTGCCCACCCAAACACAAACCGATTGCAGGCTTTTCCGATGCTAAATAGCGGCGAATCCATCGTTTTTCAACCTTTAACCAAGGATAGTTAGCTTCATCATTTACACTCATTTCCCCACCCATAATGATGAGTAAATCCACATCATTGACATGCGGTAAAGCTTCTATTTCTAACTGAGAATCTATAGGTAAAGCAAAAAATTCTGTTGCAGTAATTTCTGCGCCCATTGCTTTCAAATACTCATAACAGCTTCCAAAGCCTTCACCTGCAATATGCTGAAAATAATGCACTTTAAGTTTTTTCATGTTATCACCTATTCTTGTTGTATCAATTACGCTACAAATCACAAAACATAGCCGGATAAATGCAAAAATGAAGCCAATATCAATTTTATTTATTATTTTTCACAATTTATTGCTTTTCGTCACTGAGCGATTATGTTTTGCTTACTTTAGTCCAGCTATTAACAAAAATTGAGTATTCCTGTGAAACAAGAACCAGTTACTGCTTTAATTCATTCTTCTCGTAAAGCACCACAATATATAAATACTATACAGCCTCCCCTATTTCGTGCGTCAACAATTATATTTGAAAATACCGATGCACTATTTAATCGCCATTGGACAGATCGTTACGATTATAGTTATGGAACACATGGCACACCGACAACATTTACCTTAGGCGATCACATTGCTCAAATTGAAGGGGGTGAATATTGTTTACTTGCACCTAGTGGTTTATCTGCGATTAACATAGTCAATTCATGTTTTTTAAGTCATGGAGATGAAGTTTGGGTCGCAGACAATATCTATGGTCCCAACATGGAACACCTACGTCACCTTGAAAAAAGTTATGGCATTATTGTTCAAGTTTACAATCCTATTGATGCAGACTCATTCCAACCCAATGAAAATGCCAAACTGATTTGGTTAGAAGCCGCAGGTTCAGTCACACTTGAATTTCCGGATCTTGTTAATTTAGTCAAAAAAGCCAAAGCAAAGAAAATCCTGACGGCCTTGGACAATACTTGGGGAGCTGGTATAGCTTTTAATGCCTTTGATTTTAGTCATGAACATTTAAGCGTAGATATCAGTGTACATGCCTTGACCAAATACCCGAGTGGTGGGGGTGATATTTTAATGGGATCTGTGGTCACTCAAGATAAAGCTTTACATCATAAGCTGTTCCGTATGCATGCCATTCAAGGTATCGCGATTTCAGGTGATGATGCCGCACAAGTGCAACGTAGTTTGGCCTCAATGCAAATTCGTTATGAGCATCAGTCTCAAAGTGCTTTAAAGATTTTAAATTGGCTAAAAAATCAAAATGCGTTTGCTCAAATTTTACACCCTGCGGATTCTGACAATATAAGTCACACCTATTGGAACCAGACCTGTCAAACAGGACAAAGTGCTGGTCTTGTTAGTGTTATTTTTAAACCTGAGTTTGATATCAACAAAATCCGAAAGTTTTGTGATCATTTATCTTTATTTAAACTCGGTTTTAGTTGGGGTGGTCCTGTCAGCTTAGTCATGATTTATAATCTGAGTGACATGCGTCATTTAGAACGCGCACACCTAGAGCAAGGTCTATTGGTTCGTTTCTGTATTGGTTTAGAGCATCCAGACGATTTAATTCAAGATATTCAACACGCGCTTCAAGCCATTCAGGCTTAATAATTCAACTCAGCAGGCTTCATACATAATATCTGGGTCTTTGCTATATCAAATGATGGCAAGGGCTCTATACTCACCTCTAAATACGATTAAGCGCAGAGTTCATTCAGCAAAAAGTACATTTAGTTTTTACTTATTCCCTCTGCATTTCAGGAAACAATTCGCAGCACCCTACATTCATATTCAACAATAAAAACAGATTTACAACATCATCATTTAATGCAATTTTGTATAACAACAATGATATAAATATTGAGTCAGATAAAAAACATCCAAACTCAAATTAAAGCTATAGGAATAACAATGGGTACACCAATCGTCATCGCAAAAAAAACTTCAGATACAACACAAGATATTGTATTACATTCACAATTTGCTAACCGTCACGGCTTAATTGCAGGAGCCACAGGGACAGGCAAAACCATTACCCTTAAAGTGCTTGCTGAAAGTTTTTCACGGATTGGTGTACCCGTATTTCTGGCTGATGCAAAAGGGGACGTTTCAAGTATAGCCAAAGCAGGTTCAACCAATCCTAAATTTGAAGAACGCATTAAAAGCTTAGGGATAGACAGTGTCCCTTTTGCTGCATCACCGACTATTTTTTGGGATTTATTTGGTGAGCAAGGACATCCGATTCGTACCACAATCTCTGAAATTGGGCCACTGTTACTTTCGCAAATGCTGAATTTAAATGACACTCAAGAAGGTGTGCTTTCAGCGGTGTTCCGTGTTGCAGATGATCAAGGTTTACTGTTAATTGATTTTAAAGATTTAAAAGCCATGCTGACCTATGTCAGTGAAAATGCTGCGGCTTTAAAAGCAGAATACGGCAATCTCTCACCAGCAAGTTTAGGTGCTATTCAACGTAATCTATTGGCCTTAGGTGATCAGGGCGGTCAACGTTTCTTTGGTGAGCCAAGCCTTGATATTATGGATTTTATCCAAACTGATGCCAATGGACATGGTTATATCAATCTATTGGCTGCGGATAAGCTGATGAACACACCAAAGCTCTATGCAACCTTTCTACTTTGGATGCTTTCAGAGTTATTTGAAAAGCTACCTGAAGTCGGTGACTTAGATAAGCCAAAATTGGTGTTCTTTTTTGATGAAGCGCATTTGCTCTTTGATAATGCCAGCCCAGCATTACAAGAAAAAATTCAACAAGTGGTCCGTCTAATTCGCTCTAAAGGTGTCGGAATTTATTTTATCTCACAAAGTCCATTAGATATCCCAGAAAATGTTTTAGGGCAGCTCGGTAACCGCGTGCAACATGCATTACGTGCCTTTACCCCTAAAGATCAAAAAGCAGTAAAAACTGCTGCCGATACCTTCCGTGCCAATCCAGAGTTTAAAGTAGATCAAGCAATTACAGAGCTAGCTGTCGGTGAAGCGCTTATTAGTTGCCTAGATGAACAAGGTACGCCTCAAGTGGTTGAACGAGCGATGGTGATGCCACCCTACTCATCATTTAGCCCAATTACTTTAGATGAACGAAAAGCATTGATGGCGCAAAGTATTGTCGCAGGTGTTTATGACAATGAAGTGGATCGTGATAGCGCTTATGAAATGCTACAACGTAAAGTTTCTGATAGCTCACAACAGCAGGTGGCTTTTGATGCTGTAGCTCAACAAGCCAAGCAATTAGAAGAGCTCACAAAGCAACAACAGACTCTCGATAAACAACAAGCCAAAGAGCAAGAACGCTTAGAAAAAGAAGAAGCAAAAGCTGCAGCTGCGCGTGCCAAACTGACTCAAGATGTGATCGGAACTTTTGCTAAAAGTGCTGCACGAACTTTAGGCGGCCCTACAGGACAAAAACTGGTCCGCGGTTTGTTAGGTTCATTATTTGGTGGCCGTTAATTCGCTTAAACACAAATGTGAGGAGCGTTAGCGCTCCTTTTTTATTCTCTATTTTATAGCGCATGTTCTTGCTTATCTTTTCATTCGCTTATCTCGCTTAATCAAGCCATCTAAACATATCTAAAAAATCATTTAAAAAAATTTAAAAATAAGTCCAATGATTTCAATCAATAGGGCTTAAATTTAAAATAAACCATAATTATTTTATGTGTTTTTATTAAAGGTGTATTGCAAATACACTTTATAAGATGTATTTTAAATACATCTTATAAATGACAGCCAAGAGAGATCAACAATGACTCCGCAGCAAATTGACCTTGTAAAAGCAACAGTTCCTGTTCTTCGCGAAAATGGTGTAGCACTTACTGGCTATTTTTATAACCGCATGCTCGGCAATAATCCTGAATTAAAAGAAACCTTTAACATGGGGCATCAACGTAGTGGTGCACAGGCTCAAGCCTTGGCTGGTGCTGTTTTAGCATATGCTGAAAATATTGAAGATCCCTCAGTACTTTTGCCTGTGGTTGAACTGATTGCCCATAAACATGTCAGTCTGAATATTCAAGCACCTGATTACAACATTGTCGGTGAAAACCTATTACATTCAATTAGTGAAGTATTAACTATTTCGATGGAAGATCCATTGATTGATGCATGGGCTGCAGCTTATGGGCAATTGGCCGATCTATTTATCAGCACTGAAAAAGCGATTTATGAGCAGCACCAACAAACTCAAGGCAGTTGGTTAGGCTGGCGTAAATTTAAAATCGCTAAAAAAGTGAATGAAAGTGAAGAAATTACCTCTTTCTATCTTGCACCAGTCGATGGTGGCGCATTACCTAAATATGAAGCGGGTCAATATATTTCAGTGCGCGTATTTGTTGAAGCATTAGGCTTAAAACAACCACGTCAATACACGCTATCGACAAGCCCACAAACAGACTATTTACGTATTTCAGTTAAACGTGAAGATGAAAAAGGTGATTTGGCAAGTGGTTGGGTATCAAATACTTTACATGGCTTAGCTGAAGGTTCAGAAATTGAAGTGTCTGCTCCAACAGGTAACTTCTACCTGATTGATAGTAGCAAACGTAATGTCTTCATTAGTGCGGGTGTAGGTTTAACCCCAATGATTGCAATGCTTAACCAATTGGTGACTTTAGACATGCCTCAACCGGCTAGCTTTATTCATGCATGTCGCAGTAGCCAAGTACATGCGATGAAACAACATATTCAAGAGCAAAAAACTAAATTCCCACGTCTCAGTACATTTACAGCTTATGAGTTCCCACATAGCGGTGATGTTATAGGTGAGGACTATGATGTGGCTGGTCGTTTAGACTTGGCAACGGTTGATACAGCACTACTCCCAGCCAATGCTGATTATTATCTTTGTGGCCCAATACCATTTATGCAACAACAACACCAAGCATTGGTTGCTCGTGGTATTAAACCTGAACAAATTCATAGTGAAGCGTTTGGTACGGGTGGTGCAGGTATCTAAATCTACATCCGTTCTTTATAAGGCTGGTCTATGATAGACTGGCCTTATTTATTTCAGGATGAGATACATCTTTACCCATAGATGAGCAGCCTACATGCAACTAAATAAATTTACCGACTATGCCCTGCGCATCTTAATGTACATCGCGCCTCCAAAAGATGTGCCTTATACGATTGC
Organism: Acinetobacter sp. LipI_19; assembly: GCF_058242925.1. Taxonomy (NCBI): domain Bacteria; kingdom Pseudomonadati; phylum Pseudomonadota; class Gammaproteobacteria; order Moraxellales; family Moraxellaceae; genus Acinetobacter; species Acinetobacter sp. LipI_19. The sequence continues at coordinate 50,300 of NZ_JBZAYK010000003.1, read as the reverse complement.
TGAAATTGCAGAAGATTTACATGTTTCAGAAAATCACTTGGTCAAAATTGTGCATTTTATGGGAAAACAAGGTTGGTTGATTACCACACGAGGTAAAGGCGGTGGTTTGCGCTTAAACCCAGATATCTTAGAATTTCGCTTAGGATATATTGTACGAATTCTCCAACGTGATGCACAAATTGTAGAGTGCAATACGCCACCTTGTGTGCTACGTCCACGCTGCGGCTTAAAGGGTATTTTAGATCAGGCCGTTGAACAGTTTTATCAAAGCCTAGATCACTATACTGTTGCCGATGTTCTCAACGCTCCACCACAACATCCAAAGATCGTAAACTCGCCTATTCCCAATCTCAATGTTTAAGTCACAAAAGCTCATCGCCCAGCATCTTAATAGCCAATATTTCAGTTAACACGATCAAAATTCGCTTGAACCTCCGACTTCCTTTATAATGCACTTTGTTTATCCGTTTATTGAAGTTGAAATATGCATCGCAGCAGTGGAAAGTCTAAAAATAGTAAGACCTCAAGCGCCCCTAAACAAAAAATCAGTTATGAAAAAAAGGCTGATCCTGCGATTTCAGAATACTCAACTTCATCTTTGAACTGGTTGCGTAAAGCTGAATTTCTAATGAGTGCGCCTAAACTGAATCTTTGTGTAGAAGATACTGGTTATGAAGTTGCCTTTGCAGGCCGTTCAAATGCAGGAAAATCAAGTGCTATCAATGCATTGACCAATCAAAAGCAATTGGCACGCGCGTCGAAAAGACCGGGCCGTACGCAAATGATTAACTTTTTTAGTTTAGGTAATCCAGATCAACGCCTTGTCGATTTGCCAGGTTATGGTTATGCGGCTGTACCTGAAGCAATGAAAATTGTATGGCAAAAAGAACTTGAGAATTATTTGATTCATCGAAAAAGTTTACAAGGTCTGGTTCTACTCATGGATATTCGCCACCCTTTACAACACTTCGATGTGATGATGTTGGAATGGGCATATTCACGTCACTTGTTTGTGCATGTGCTGTTAACTAAATCCGACAAACTCAACCGTGGCCCTGCCAGTAAAGTATTGTTAGATGTACAAGAGCAATTGAAGAAAATGAAGTTGAATTTTTCTATACAACTGTTTTCATCACTCAACAAACAAGGTCTAGAAGAACTCGCTTCGATTATGGCGGGTCGCTTAAATTACACCTTAGACAAAACTTTAGATTTTGATATTGATTCAATTCCTGAAGCCACTGAAGATGATCTGGATGATGATCTGGATGATGAGTTCATTGATCAAGACCAAGAATCCGAATTCAATAGTGGAAATGTAGATGAAAATCCACAAGCATAAATAAAAAAGTCTTGTCTAACAAAATTCATCACATATTGATACTGGAATGTCCTAAATTGCTAATAACTATTTAGGACATTTTTTTATACTTGAATAATAAAGTGTGAAATCACCAAAGAAAAATTAGGACACTGTGATGAAGTTACTCGCTAAATTAAAGAACAGTCGGATTGGATCGTCTATTCAGTACCACATCAAACCACGTAAAGTGAAATTTGAATGGCAAGATACCCCTGTCGATTGGATTCCAAATCAGCCATTTGTCAGCTACTTTATCAATGAAATTAACAATATTCTTCCAGCAGGTGAATTTTGGTTTTGCCGTTTATACAATCGTGTTTTACCCAAAATCACAGATGAAAAATTAGCTGAAGATGTTCGTGCTTTTATCCGCCAAGAAGCCATGCATGCTCAAGCACATGCTTCGGCAAATAAAGAATACTTAACTGTGCGTAATATTGATATTCAACGTAATCTTGAGATTATGGATTTCTTGTTTGGCAAATTACTTGCAGATCAACCACTCGGCTTTAAAGTACCCAAAGTCCTCGATCATCAATGGGATTTGTTCCGCCTAGGTATCGTCGCCACTGTTGAACATATGACTTGTGTCTTGGGTAAATATGCGCTTTATAATAAAAAATGGGCGGAACTGGGTGCAGATCCAAATATGCTTGATTTAGTCAAATGGCATGGTGCCGAAGAGATTGAACACCGTACAGTGGCTTTTGATCTTTATCGCCATTTGGGCGGTGGTTATATTTCTCGTTATTATCAAAGTGTTATCGTGATTGCCGCTGTATTAGGCTTATGGGTTGATGGTGCTGCACATATCATGGGGCAAGACCCACGTTATGCAGATAAAAAACCTGCTTTCTATAAGCCTTGGATTTGGCGTGAATGGGCAAGTATCGCACAATCAGATAATCGCTTAATGCCACATCCATTATGGTTGGTTTCACAGCAATTGGGCTATTTAATGCCTTGGTATGATCCAGTACATGAAGCTAAAACAGAAGATGCGATTGCTTATTTGGATCAATCCCCAGCAGCAAAACGTGCATTGCCTAGAGTTGCAGCATAATAACTATTGAATAGTGATACTGAAATCAAATAAAAAAAGCAGGATTTAGTCCTGCTTTTTTTGGTCAATCTTTTAGAACAAGATTCTAACCATACACTAAGTTGGACTTTCCATATCTTTGGTGTTTCGGTCAACAACCACACTAATCATCATATCCCCTTGTACATTCACTACAGTACGTACAGTATCGAGAATACGGTCAATTGGCAGAAGAATGGCAATTGCCTCCGCTGGCAATCCCACAGATTGTAGCACCATAATCATGGTGACCATGCCCGCACTTGGAATACCTGGTGCGCCCAATGAAGCAATCATCGCAGTCAGACAGACAATCACTTGTTGGGTAATTGATAACTCTAAACCCATTAAATTGGCAATAAAAAGCGCTGCTGCTGCTTCATAAAGTGCTGTTCCATCCATGTTCAACTGAGAACCAAAAGGAATCACAAAGCCTGCAATCTGCGGACGCACACCTAAATTTTCTTGAGTACACTTTAAACTCAAAGGCATGGTTGCAGAACTTGAACTGGTTGCAAATGCTGTAATTAATGCTGCACGCGTTCCTTTAAAAAAGGTAATCGGATCCATTTTTCCAAAGATCCATAACAACAATGGCAGAACCACGACACCATGAAATATGGTGGTTCCCGTAACAACAATAGCAAACTCGGCAAGACGGCTTAAAATAGAGATATCTTCTGTTGCAATCAGCTTTGCCATCAAAGCAAAAATACCAATCGGCGCAACTTTCATCACCCAACCCACTAACATCATCATGATGTCAAAAAACTGACGTGCCAGTTGTTTGATTGAATTAAAGCGCTCTCCACCATGTACCAGTGCCAAACCCAATAACAAAGCAAACAGCACGACTGCCAAAACATTGCCGTCACTAAATGCTTTAAATGGATTGATGAGGGTATTTTGAATAAAATTGGTTAAAAACGAGCTGGGTGTCAGTGAATCTGGGCTTTTATGTTGATTCATTGCATCTTGAAACATTGCAATGTCCACACCTTGTCCTACATTGAATAGATGTGTCGAGGCTAAACCGAGAATAAGTGCCAATGTCGTTGTGGTCACACAACAAGCCAATGTTATTTTCCAAACTCGACTGAGTTGACTGCCCGCTTCTAAGTTTGAAACACCCACCAAGATTGAACTAAAAATAAGTGGAACCAAAAGCATTTTTAATAAACCAATAAAAATACTACTGGCGATGCTCAAACCATAAATGCTGGCATCTAAAAATTGAGTATTGGGGAATTGATTTAATAAAAATCCAAATGCCACACCAAGAATGGCTGCAATAAAAATTTGGGTGTTTAAACTCATCTTCGCTGACTATTATAAATATTTACACGTTGAACTATGCCATTGAAGTTATTTAGAATCGAGCATTTTTTTGTCACAAGCTCTGCTAAAAAATAGAAAAGCCATCATAGATGATGGCTTATTTCTAGGATTTGAGTATCAGTATAAAGTCTTATTGGTTTTCGATTTCACGTACCCGCATCAAGCCTTCTTGCACCGTACTACAAACCAATTCGCCATTTTGCCACATGCGACCAAAATTCAGACCGCGTGAATTTGCACTGACTGTTGCATCCATATCGTACAGCATCCAATCATCTGCTTTTACTGGTTTATGGAAATAGATCGTATGATCAATACTGGCACATTGCAAACTTGGCGAGAGGTAATTGAGACCATGCGGCCGCAAAGCAGTCATCATCAAGGTATAGTCCGAATAAAACGCAACAATTGCCTGATTTAAGGAAATATCATCCGCCTGTTCTGCAGCTAATGGCTCATGCGTACGCAAATAATGAGCATAAGACGGCGCTTCAGGTTGTGGTTGAAATGGATTGGTCACATTGATCGGACGAATTTCTACCTGACGTGGACGCATAAATGCAGCGCGAATATTTTCTGGGATAAAACTAATTAAATTTTCTTTAAGCTCTTGCTCTGCTTTTAATTCATCAGGTGCAGGATATTCTGGTTCAGCAATTTGATAATTCAAGCCTTCTTCAGGTGTTGCAAATGACACCATCGCTGAAAAAATGGTACGCCCATGCTGGATTGCACGTACTTGACGACTTAAGAAGCTTTTGCCATCACGTAACCGATCAACCTCATAAATGATTGGGGCATTGATATCACCGCCATATAGGAAGTATGCATGTAAAGAATGTACGGGGCGATCAGCGGTATATGATGCTGCCCGCAGTGCTTGTCCTAAAACTTGCCCACCAAAAACACGCTTACCAACTAAATTTCGACTTTGACCACGAAAAATATGTTCTTCAAGTTTTTCAAGGGTTAAAAGCTCTACAAGCTCTTGGGTTAAAGCATTCATAAGTGACCTTTCTATATACTGAATACTGACTTTATTCCAATGGATAGAACAAAGTATCCATATTTTAGAGATTTAACTCTATTTTGCCATAAGTCCTGAGAGAAACATTAAATTTTCATAAACTGTATTGTCACTTCTCTTGTGCTGATGGATTGTTTAAAATACGTTTTTTAACGATAAAATCTGACAAGCGACCCGCAGTTTGTCAGAAAATGACATACTGTTCTGTGCTTTAATTACAGAAAATATTTTTTATCCGCTTTATTGCGTGATTCACCATTGGCTAGGAGTATTTATGTCCAAGAGTGGCTTTGGTCAAATGTATCGTCGACTTTCGAGTAAAATACTTGACCTTGTGGTAACACCACATGTTCTTGGAGAGGTTCCTACAGAAGCTCAACCTTTAGACCCTTCAACTGAAAATTCTGAGCTCATTCAGCCCACAACTCAAAAAGTTGTCTGCTATGTTCTGCAGAATTACTCACGAAGTAATGCTTTAGTTGTTGATGGTGAAACACGTCGTTTGCAGCTTCCTCCTGCACTTGACCCATTAATGATTGGCAATAGTCGCGAAAAAGCTGCGATTTTATTTTTACAACACCAAGATGAAAACAATTATTTTAATCCACCTACGCATGCTTATCCGCCGCGTTTAGTTAGACTGATTGAATCACTTGATCAAAATACTGATTTAGATATTGAATTAATCCCTGTCACAGTACTGTGGGGACGTTCACCAGATAAAGAAGACTCTTGGTTTAAACTGTTATTTACTGACACTTGGGCAACGCCAAGTAAAGTTAAACAGTTGATGAACATTGGTTTACATGGTCGACAGTCATTCCTTGAATTCCATGAAGCGCAATCACTTAGAGCATTGGTCGATCATGCGAAAATTGATCATCCAAATATTTCACCAGCCACTTATATTGTCAATCAATTAAATGACTACTTAGATCGTCAGCGTGAGGTCATTCTCGGTCCAGATTTATCTGATCGCCGTAATGTCATGCAATCACTGATTAAAGCCCCTGATGTACAGGATGCAATTCGTAAAGAAAGTATTCGCTCAAAAATCAGCATGATTGATGCTGAACATAAAGCAATTGGTTTTGTAAATGAAATTGCATCCGACTATTCTGCATCGGCTGTACGCTTTGCAGATATGGCTTTGACTCGTCTATGGACACAACTTTATGATGGTGTTGAAGTACATAACTTCAATACTGTACGCGAGTTAGTCAAAGACTATGAAGTGATTTATACGCCTTGTCACCGTAGCCATATCGATTACTTGTTGTTGTCTTATGTGATTTATAAACGTGGTTTGATGGTACCGTATATTGCTGCCGGCGATAACCTTAACATGCCATTTGTCGGTCAATTACTGCGTGGAGGCGGTGCATTCTTTATCCGTCGTTCATTCCGCGGCAATGCACTTTATACATCAGTATTTAAAGAATATTTATTTAGTATCCTGTCTAGAAACACACCTCTTGAATACTTTATTGAAGGTGGCCGTTCTCGAACTGGGCGTTTGTTACCCCCGAAAACTGGCATGCTCGCAATGACAGTACATGGTCATTTGCGCGGCCGTGCCAAACCGATTGTCTTTATCCCAACCTATGTCGGTTATGAGCGCTTGATGGAAGGCGCAACCTATGTCGGTGAAATGAATGGTAAGCCAAAAGAAGCTGAATCCATTTGGGGAATCTTGCAAACCCTGAAAAAAATTGAGCGTATTTTTGGTAAAGTGCATGTCAATTTTGGTGAACCTGTTTTCTTAGATGACTTACTCAAAGCACATGGCGCTGATCAAATCACCATTGAACATAATGATGATCCAATCCCGCAAGAAGTCTCAGATGCAGTAACCAGCTCGGCAAATGCGATTCTGGAAAATATCAACCGTGCTGTGGTGATCAACCCTGTTTCTTTATTGTCACTGATTTTATTGGCAACTCCAAAACACACACTTGATGAAGAAATCTGCATTAAACAGCTTGATACATATCGCAAGTTATTAACTGCAAATCCTTATGACAGCCGCACTCAGGTCACGCCATTATCAGGTAAAGAAATCATTGCCTATGGTATGAAACTGAAATTGATTAAACGTGTCCAGCACGTCCTTGGCGATATTATTGCCATTGAAGATAATCAAGCAATTTTACTGACTTACTTCCGCAATAACATTTTGCATGCCTTTGTTTTACCGTCGCTGGTCGCAGCATTGGTCGAACATAATGGCAAGATCAGTAAGTCTGATTTACTTAATGTGATTCGTACCCTTTATCCATTCTTAAAAGCAGAGTTGTTCTTAAAATGGAAAGATAGTGAAATCAAGGCTCAAGTGACTGAATATGTCGATGCTTTGGCTCAAGCGAATTTAATTTTTGTCGATGATGAAGATTTTATTTTCAGCCCTGCGCCAAACTCAGAAGACCATAATCAATTGGCTGTTTTAGCTGCTCCAGTACGTCAAAGTCTTGAACGTTATTACATGACGCTGGCTTTAATTACTCAACGTGGCTCTGGAAATATCTCGATTCGCCAAGTTGAAGAATTAAGTCACTTGGTTGGACAACGTTTATCTGTATTGTATGAGTTCAACTCACCTGAGTTCTTTGATAAAGCGTTATTCCAAAGTTTTATGAAAGTCTTAACTGAACAAGGCTATATCAAAACCAATGAAGACCATGCCATTGTTTTTGATGAGCAGTTTAGAAATGTTGCGCAATATGCCAATTTGGTGCTTGATGATGTAACTTTGCAAATGCTCCACCATATCACCTCATTTACAGATGAGGAGTTAAAAGAAGCTTTAGATGCTTTAGCCGCTCAACAAGCCAAGAAGCGTTTAAAACGGAAGAAGAAGTAATTTTTGTTTAATCTTCTCATATATAAGAAGAACTAGTTTAGAAGTTGAGTTAACTCAGCTTCTAAAGCAATCAAGAACTCTACTAATATTTTGTTGTTTACAGTAAAAATAATTGCTTCTGTATACCCTGCACTCTCAGCACCATAATACACCCCAGAAGGAAACTTGATCATAAACTCAATACTATCTTCATCAGGCTCATCAAAACGTTTAATATCAAAAAGCATAAACATATCATAATGATAAAAGTTTACTTCCTTAACCGTTCCATCTATCAATAGTTTAAGATTTTGAATAAATGTAATTATTACAACTGGCCACAAAGTGAGTACTTCATTTGCCGAATACTTAAAAATACGGTTTGGCGTTATTAGCTCAAAGTCTATTTGAATCAAGTTTTCACTAATTTTTTTCTCGTAAAAGTAATCAATAAATTTAATATTTAAACAAACTGTATTAGTTATGTCTTTTAGTTTAATCATAAAAATTGAAATTCTTAACTACTAAAGTTATTTCAATAAAACATTAATTTTGTTTAAAACAAAGTATTAATTTAAAGAATCTATAGTTCCAACACTCTTAAAATACAAGTAATAATTCGAAAATCTTATATTTTAAATCCAATGAATCTGATAACTATTTAATGATCGTTATTCTTCAACTCAAATCCACTCTCCCTCATTCTCTCCGCAAAAATTCTTTTACCTGTTTCCTTTTCGCTTTCCAAAACCAACTCTGGCAAATTCAACTCACATTGAATATTTAAAATTTTCTCATGCAATGGTAGCGGTTGATTATTTGTACAAATATATGATTTTTCTGGATGTTCCACGTGAAGCAAATGCACTAAGAAATGTGCAAGGTCATCTATATGGATTCGATTTGACCAATGAATATTGGGATAGCTTTGTGTGGTTTCTGCAAGTTTAACCATACGAGCAACGGATGTGCCATAAATCCCAGTTGGGCGCACAATCACACATTTAGATGGATAAGCCTGTTGCCATCGCTGCTCCATTTCCAATAACAACTGACCCTGTTGATCACTTGGAATAGGCGTTGACTCATCATCAATACGCTCACCACGGTTTTCCCCATAAACACGTGTCGATGAAACCACAATAATTCGTTTGAGTGGATGGTCTTTTAAAGCCCTCACAATCGGCTGTACCGAATCAACATAGGTTTGTTGATAATTTTCGATAGCACTTAGCGGAGAATTTCGAGATGGTGCGAGCAATACATACACCACATCGACAGGCTGAATTTGCGCTAAATCAAGTTGTTGAATGTCTTGAATCAAATGTTGTGCGAAATCATCATCTTTCGCACTTCGGCTAACTGTGGTAATTTGGTGATCTTGCTGAAATAATTGTTTGGCAACACGTTGCGATGTTTTACCATAACCAATAAATAGAATATGCATTACACGACCTATTCTTTGAAACCGATTTTCAAAATCAATCAAACTTAAGTTGAGGGGACATGGCTGCCGTCCATCAATTGCAAGGGGTTGGCAATGCCGCCGCTGCTTTACTTGAAAAACTAAATATTTTCACCACAGATGATTTGCTGTTTCATTTGCCACGTGATTATGAAGATCGTAGCACGATCATTCCCATGAACCAATTACAAGTCGGTCGTAGTTATCTCATGGAAGGCGTGGTCAGATCAATCGATATGCCACCCGGTAAACGCAAATCGATGGCGATTTTATTGCAAGATGATTTTGGCAAGGTTACCTTACGCTTTTATCATATCTATAAAGCACTCACAGATCGTGCTAAAGCGGGTAATCGTTTAAGAATCTTTGGGGAAGTTCGTGTTGGTGCTCGAGGCCTTGAACTTTACCATCCTGAGATCCAGTTAATTACTGAACATACAGTACTCCCTAAAACACAACTGACAGCAATTTACCCTGCCACAGAAGGCTTAACCCAACCCAAATTACGTGAATACGTTAAGCAAGCTTTAAACCAGCATGCCGATGCTTTACCTGAGTTATTACCTGAAAAGTTCACCAATGGTTACGCGCTTAAACAGGCACTGGAGTATATTCATCACCCTCCTGTAAATGCCAATATGCTACAACTTTCACAAGGCTCTCACCCTGCTCAACAACGTTTAATTTTTGAAGAATTGGTTGCACATCAAATCAGCCTATTAACCCGACGTGCTTATATTCAACAAATTGCAGCGCCAGCATTTTCAACCAGTAAAAAGTTTGCAAAAGCCTTATTGGCAAGCTTACCTTTTGAAATGACCAATGCACAAAAACGTGTATCAAACGAAATTGCCAAAGATTTAAAACAAAACAAACCCATGTTGCGACTGGTTCAGGGCGATGTAGGTGCAGGTAAAACATTGGTTGCAGGTGTTGCGGCTTGTCATATTTTGGAAGAAGGCTGGCAAGTGGCGCTGATGGCACCGACTGAGATTTTAGCTGAACAGCACTATATCAATTTTAAGAAATGGTTCGAGCCACTCGGTTTAAATGTGTCATGGCTTTCAGGCAAACAAAAAGGCAAGGCACGCGCTGCGGCTGAACAAACCATTAAGGATGGAACTGCCAATCTTGTGGTGGGTACGCATGCTTTATTTCAGGACAATGTTGAATTTTCCAAACTTGGTCTCGTGATTATTGATGAACAACATCGTTTCGGGGTAGATCAACGTCTAGCTTTACGTAATAAAGGCGTGGATAACACCACGCCACACCAATTGGTCATGACAGCAACACCAATCCCTCGCACACTGGCAATGTCTGCCTATGGTGACCTAGATACCTCAGTGATTGATGAATTACCCCCTGGACGTACTCCCATTCAAACAGTCACGATTCCACTTGATAGACGCGAAGAAGTGTTGAATCGTATCACCACCAACTGTGCTGAGGGTAAACAGGCGTATTGGGTCTGTACTCTGGTCGAACAATCTGAAACTCTCGATGCTCAAGCCGCAGAAGCCACCTATCAAGAGATTAAAGATCGCTTTCCACAGATTAATATTGGCTTAGTCCATGGAAAAATGAAAGCCGATGAGAAGCAACGGGTCATGCAACAATTCAAAGACAATGAATTGCAACTGCTGATTGCAACGACAGTGATTGAAGTCGGGGTCGATGTTCCAAACGCTTCCATTATGGTGATTGAAAATGCTGAACGCTTAGGCCTGTCTCAGTTGCATCAGTTACGTGGTCGTGTCGGTCGTGGTGCAACCGCAAGTTTCTGCGCCCTACTCTATAAACATCCTTTATCACAAAATGGCCAAGAACGTTTACGTATCATGCGTGAAACCAATGACGGTTTTATCATTGCAGAAAAAGACTTAGAAATTCGAGGGCCAGGTGAATTACTGGGCACCAAGCAAACAGGAGATTTGGGTTTCCGTGTCGCCAAGCTAGAACGAGATGATCATTTACTCAATCAAGCACATTATGTTGCCAGTCAAGTACTAAAAGATGATCCAGAAAATGCTGAAGCTTTATTAAAACGCTGGTTACCTGAAGCGCCAAGATATGCCTATGTATAAAGATCTATATAAACATCCATGCATAAGTGTCTTAGCTCGGATGTTTGATTAATTCCGCCTAATGATATGAAGGTTGCAATCCTATGAATATATCAAGTTTAAGTGTTATCAAGCTTAAAAAATCTTGGGTTGATCTATTTAGCTCACTATGAGAAATTAATAACAAATAAGAATAGAACAGGCCATGCTCCAATTTATCAATCAACTTCTTCATAAAAGCATTCAAAGCATTTCCCCTTGCTTACTTTGCGGGATAGATCAACAAAAAAAGCATTCTCTCTGTAATGATTGTTGGGCACAGCTTCCGTGGTATAAGCAATATATTGAACGGCATCAACAAAAAATTCTTTGTGCTCATCGTTATGACTTCCCAATAGATCGCATTATCCAAGTCTATAAATATGAACAACAACTGCATTATCAAAATCTATTAGCACAAAGTTTATTAAATTTAAGCTTACCTAAAATTCAGGCCATTGTTCCTATGCCCATTTCTAATGATCGCTTAAAAGAACGTGGCTACAATCAAATGCTAATTATCGCTAAAATCATGGCAAGACAATTAAACATCCCCGTATGGCAACCTGTAATTCGAGAAGCACAACATTCACAAAAAGGGCTAAGCAGAATTGAGCGCTTAGAAAATATTGAATATCAATTTAAAATAATTAAAACAGAAAAACGAAAATTTAAAAAAATACTGATTATTGATGATGTCGTGACCACAGGTAGTTCAATTCATGCTTTAACCCATGCTTTAGAAAACTTAGGATGCCAGCAAATTTATAATGCTTGTATTGCTGCAGCTCTATAAATTTCCATTATCGCTTAGCGATACAAACATAGAGAAGCAAACATCGTAAAAATTATGAATGGATTAAATTTGCTTTACACCATGGGATCACGATCTCTTTGGTCAATGGCGCTAAAAGCGTTTGCGCATCATCCAAATCAATCCATTTCATTTCAGCAATTTCTGCATTAATTTTTGGTGTTTGCTCTACGTCAACTTGATAGAGATAACTCACTAATTGAAAGTCTGCTTCATTGGCTGCTTTTGTTTCAAAACGCCCAATAAACTGAGTAATCTCTGCTTGAACACTAATTTCTTCTAAAATCTCACGCAACATGGTCTGCTCAGGTGGTTCATTGGGCTCAAGCTTTCCACCAACCTGCATAAAAAATTGTGTATTTTGCTTTCTCACCAAGAGCAATTGATTTTTATCATTCAAAATCACAGCTGCCGCGACAGTAATTACATTCATAAGTTTTAAAAATAGAAAAAACACAATATATTGTGACAGTAATAAATTTAAAAACAATATATTGTGTTTTAGTTTTTAACCAAATCTACGATCTGCTTGATCTAATTTCACCAATTCTTCACGTTCTTTCACACCCCATTTTGGTTCTGGCGCTTGATAGTGATTAAAGTGAGTCAAAATTTCTTCGATCGAAGCAGAATCAATCAACTGATCTGTAAAACGTGCTTTAGAAAAGCCTTTGTCTGTCGTAAGTTGAATAAATTTCAATAAATCATCATAAAAACCTTCAACATTTAAAAATGCACAAGGTTTTAAATGAATTCCCAATTGCGCCCACGTCCATTGCTCAAAAATTTCCTCAATGGTTCCTGCTCCACCAGGCAATGCAATAAAGCCATCAGAAAGCTCAGACATTTTTGTTTTACGTTCATGCATATTTTTAACAATATACAGCTCGGTCAAATCTGGATGTGCCAATTCACGATCCACCAATCCCTGAGGGATCACACCAATCACTTTGCCTCCTGCTGCCAAAGCGCTGTCAGCAACAATACCCATTAACCCTGAACGGCCACCACCATAGACCAAAGTTTTCCCTTGCTTGGCGATTGTTTCACCAGTCAGCTCCGCAACATCAGCGAAAATTTGATCCGTACCTAATGATGAACCACAAAAAATAGCAATAGAATTCATAAATTTAACCTAACTTTAATTTTGTCATGCTAAAAATGCAGACGGCCAATCAAGATTTTTTTTACAAAACAGCAATGTAATGAGTGTTTTTCCTAAAATCCTTGTCTAAAATACACACATCAAATTGACACCACACTGCGCAAGGGAGAAAAGACATAATGCTTGAAGCCTTTTACGCCACTGAGCGCGGTAGCTTAGAAGATGCAACAATTAATGGTGGATTCGACCTACACCCTGAATTGGTATGGGTTGACCTCATTGCACCTTCACAAGAAGAACAAGAATGGGTTTTAGATGCTTACCAGCAAAATCTACCAACTCTTAAATCTTTAGAAGACATTTCATCCTCTGCACGATTCTACCGTGATGATGATGGGATTCTACATATCAGTACTTATTTTTTAACAAAAAATAAAAATTACCAAGTTGAAGGCGATCCCGAAGATACTTCAAACATGCTTGCCAATGTGCAAACGGTTGCGTTCATTTTGCATAAAGACCGCTTATTTACCTTACGTGGTGAAAAGTTGGTTGCCTTTCGTGCCTTTCGCGCACGTGCACGCCGTAATGACTATGAAATTGAATACAAAGATCCGACATGGATTCTTTTAGGCTTATTGGAAGCAAAGCTAGATGAGCTTGCGGATATCTTAGAAGATATCCACAAAGACTTAGAGTTATATTCCACAGAAGTCCTAAACGTACGTCATCGTGAAATGATTTTAGACTTAGATGACATGATTACCCGCTTAGCACAAAAGGAAGATATGCTTGGAAAAGCGCAACTTTGTCTGATTGACTTACGTCGTGTCTTGACCTTTCTGTCCCGTCCTCGTGCCTTGGGGAGTCATATCTATGATGCAGATATTCGAGAGTTGAGTGAGGATGTCCGCTCACTTGTCGAACATGATGCGTTCTTGTTCCAAAAAGTACGATTCTTGCTTGATACCACCTCTGGATTTATTAACACTGAACAGAACGATACCATTCGTCGCTTCTCCATCTTACCTAGTATGCTTGCGCCACCGATGTTGATTGCCAGTATTTATGGGATGAACACTGAAATTCTGCCATTTGCCCATGGCCACTGGAGCTTTTATGTGGTGATTACCATCTTAATTGCTTTCTTTGTAGGGCCTTTGGCTTACTTTAGATGGAAGAAATGGATTTAAATACTCCACTCCTTCTGTTGGATTGTGTTGAGATTTACAATCGTTCAAAATCCATTAGTCAATAAAAAAGCACCCTTAGGTGCTTTTTTACATCAATCTTGCATATGCTAAATTAATTTCAAGTCATCTTGCAAATGGCAAGCTTGAATAATTTTCATCATCTTTTCAGGCACTGCTTTAAACTGCAGCCCCTGAAGATTTGATGTTTGACGTAACCACTGCACAAACACAGATAAAGCAAGGGTACTGCCATGTTCAAGCTGTGATAGATTCACAGTTATTGGAAAATTTTTCTCATTTTGAATCGCTCTCAAACCATTTAAATAATAGCTTTCAGCATTCTCGTAAGCAATTTTACCGCTAACATATAATTCCTGATTTTTAAATTCAATCACTCGCTTGCACCTATCTATGTTATGAGCTTACTTCTTAACAGCAGCGTCTGCATCAGGCTTGAATGTTGCAATTGCTTTATCAATATTGCCACCGTTGCGTTGCACGTTCGCAGCAAATTGGTTACGGAATTGCAAACCTAGATCGATACCAGACACATTCAAATTACGTACTTTCCATTGGCTACCTGCATCAGACAATTGGAAAGATACAGGGATCTTTTCGCCATTGTTATTGAAGTCTAAAGTAACGACAGGAAACTTACTGTTGGTTGCCTTATACGGACGCATTGAATACGATTGATTTGAATACTTTGCAAATGCGCTACCATAATTCTCAATCAAAGTATTACGGAAGTTTTGTTCAAATTGCGCACGTTGAGCAGGAGTACTGCTATTTGCATAAGTTCCCATCACAATACGTGTAAACGCTTGACCATCGACATAAGGATCAAGGTTTTGGCGAACAATCGCTTTAACAGTAGCAGGGTTTTGCAATTTACCTTGATCTGCTTTTAAGCGTGAAATCAGGCCATCAGCAACACGTTTAACAAATGCTGGTGGTGCTTCTGCTGGAGCAGCTTGAGCGGCAGTCGCCACCATAGTTGCTAAAATAGTTGCAGTAAAAGTTTGTTTTAACAGCATGTTCATTTTCAATAACTCCTCTAATGCCTATTCAACAAATGAAGTTTGAGCATCAGTTGTTTCAGTGGATGCAGATGCATCTTTAGCTTCCGATGCGCCAGTTGATGATTTTCCTGCACCACCCGTAATAAATTTAGTAATCAAATCCTCTAGATCCATCGTACCTTGGGTGTTTTCAATGCTTTCACCACGTTTAATGTAGTTAATGCCGCCACCTGGTACGATTTTCAAATATTTTTCGCCTAAAAGACCATTGGTTGCGACCATTATGTAAGCATCTTCATCAATATTTGTGATGGATTTCATGTTACCTAACAGTTGCGTTTCCATTTCTTTTTGTTTCTCAGGTGTCGCAGCCTGATAGTCAGCACTGTAATGTAAATCACCTAGCGCATTTTCTTTTACTTTTTTCAACTGTTCTGCATTGAATGTTGTCAATGAACCATCTAAATCGAATTTAACCGTTGCATGACGTGTCACAGGATCAAGTGTAATTGCGTCAACTTGTCCAATTTTAACACCACTCATGGTCACTTTGGCACGCGGTTTTAAACCATTCACATTGTCGAATGTTGCAGTCATTTCATAACTATCTTTTAAGTTTGTACCCACCAAGCCACTCACTTTCATAGCTAAAAAGAACAGAGCGAGACCAAAAATGATGACAAAAATACCGACGGTCAGCTCACTAGCACGTGATTTCATTAAACACCTCCGAACATGACCGCAGTCAACACGAAATCAAAACCTAAAACACATAACGATGAATACACAACAGTACGTGTCGTAGATGTTGCGATACCTTCAGATGTTGGTTCACAAGCATAACCTTGATACACCGCAATCCAAGTACAAATTAAAGCGAATACTAAACTTTTTATGATGGTCCCGTTAAACACATCTTTCATAAACTGAGTACTACTCAGAATACCACTCCAGTACGAGCCTTCGTCTGCGCCGAGAAAATCAACTCCAACCATTTTGCCGCCCATAATACCAATCGCAGCAAAGATCACAGATAGCATCGGTAAACTGACAATACCCGCCCATAAACGTGGAGAAATCACGCGCTTTAACGGATCAACACCGATCATTTCCATACTGGATAATTGTTCAGTCGCCTTCATTAAGCCAATTTCTGCGGTCAAAGCAGAACCTGCACGACCAGCAAAAAGTAAGGCAGCCACAACAGGCGCAAGTTCACGCAACAAGGTTAAAGCCACAGCCGCACCCAACATTGCTTCACTACCAAAAGTGACCAAGATGTTATACATCTGCAAACCGAGTACTGCACCGATGAACAGACCAGATACAGCAATGATCAATAAAGACAGTACGCCTACTCGATACATCTGATAAATGAAAAGTTTTACACCAAGTATTGTTGGCAAAGAGAATAAAATGCGCAACAACATGAGCATTGCAACACCAATGCCCTGAACACGTTCTAGAACGCGTCTACCCAATAAGGCAATAGCATTCATGAACTAACCTCATTACTTAAATAGGCTTGATGACTAAATTGATAATCAACAGGACCTTCAACTGAACCTGTTAAAAATTGCTGTACAAATGGAGAAGCGTGTTGTTGCAATTGCTCACGTGTCCCCTCGCCTTGCACCTTACCTTCAGCCACAACATAAATATAGTCAGCAATTGATAATGTTTCATCAACATCATGTGAAACAATAATTGTTGTTAGATCTAAAGCATCACGTAATGATCGAATTAATCGGGTCAAAACCCCCATCACAATCGGATCTTGCCCAGCAAAGGGTTCGTCATACATAATCAAGTCTGGGTCAAGCGCAATCGCACGAGCAAGCGCCACGCGTCGATTCATCCCGCCAGAAAGTTCTGCGGGCATTAACTTTTCAGCACCACGCAAACCAACCGACTCTAATTTTAGTGCCACCAACTCAGCAATTAAATTTTCTGGTAATTTTGTATGTGCGCGAATTGGAAAAGCAACATTTTCATAGACGGTCATGTCGGTAAATAACGCACCACTCTGAAATAACATCCCCATACGCGCACGTGCAGCAAAAAGCTCATTACGTGACATCGAAGCAATGTTTTTCCCATCAAGTCGTACTTCACCAGCATCTGGGCTAAGCTGACCACCAATGAGCCGTAACAGGGTTGTTTTACCCGTTCCAGATGGTCCCATGATTGCGGTAATTTGCCCACGACGAATCTGCAAACTCACATTATCGTAGATAACGCGTTCACCTCGGTTAAAACTTAAATTTTTGACTTCAATTAAAGCTTCAGCTTCGGAATGACTGTGTTTATTCATAGCTGAACTTTTTCCTGCATTTATCAGCCCACATACTATACTCTTAAATATCTATATGTTTTGTAATTAAAAGATAATAAAAAATCATAAAGAATATTCATCTTTATAAATAAGGTTACTTGGTCTATTTTTAGTTTTTTACTTTTAAATTTTATTTAATGAGCAAATAGATTATCTAAAAAGCAGGCTATAAAAAAAGTACCCAACATTTGAGATCAATAAAAGTGAGAACATGTATAACATAATTACCTCAAAGAAATCACCAACTTTATTAGATTCAATTTTTCATAAGTTAAGTCTAACTGTTTTATTAAATAAATTGAACTATGTCACACTTTATTTTACCAAATACTTTTCAACTTGCAATAAAAAACCAGCCTTTAGGCTGGTTTTTTATTAAAAATATCTAATTAATCGTTGAATTTGCGACGCGGACGGTCTGCATTGAATTCACGCTTTGGACGATCTTCACCACCAAATTCACGTTTAGGACGATCTTCACCGCCAAACGCACGTTTAGGGCGATCTGAATTAAATTCACGCTTCGGACGGTCTTCACCACCGAATGTACGCTTAGGACGATCATCACCGAAAGAACGTTGTGGACGGTCACCGAAACCACCTTCACGGCGTGGTGGACGATCACCAAAATCACGCTTAGGACGATCAGCAAAACTACCTTCACGACGTGGTTTGTAATCTACGCTGTTGCCACGGTTGTCATCATTCGAGTTAAAACGAGGTTTATCGTTAAAACCGCCTTCACGACGTGGACGATCAGAGTTGAAATCACGCTTAGGACGATCTTCACCACCGAATGAACGTTGTGGGCGGTCACCGAAACCACCTTCACGACGTGGTGGACGATCACCAAAATCACGCTTAGGACGATCTTCACCACCGAATGAACGTTGTGGACGATCACCGAAACCACCTTCACGGCGTGGTGGACGATCACCAAAATCACGCTTAGGACGGTCATCACCATAAGATGGACGATCACCACGTGGTTTGTCATCGAAGCTACGGCGTGGGCGATCATCACCACCTTCACGACGTTTGAAGTTTGATTCACCTTCAAAACGACGACCACCGCCGAAACCGCCACGACCGCCTTCACGACGACCACCACCGTTACTACGACCACGACCGCCACCATCACGACTACCGCGAGCTGGAGGTGGAGATGGTTCTAAACCTTCGATTTCAGAAACACTTAAACGCGCTTCTAAATAATCTTCTAAAGCACGGATTTTACCGCGTTCACGGTAAGTTGCTAAAGTGATTGCTTTACCGGTACGACCCGCACGACCTGTACGACCAATACGATGCACATAATCTTCATTCTTCATTGGAAGACCGAAGTTAATTACGTGAGAGATTGTTGGTACGTCAAGACCACGAGCAGCTACGTCTGTAGCAACAAGAATTTTTGCACGACCTTCACGGATACTGCGTAAACGACGGTTACGTACAGTTTGTGGCATAGCACCATGAAGCGCAACAACTGAAAGACCTGCTTCTGCAAGCTCTTCAGCAAGCATATCTGTATCTTCTTGAGTTGAAGCAAATACTACTGCTTGATCTACGTCTTCTTCATTTAACCAATGCGTAAGCAATTTTTTCTTATGCTCAAAGCCATCAGTCCAATGTAAAGTTTGGGTAATATCAGTATTTGTAGAATGACCTGTTTCAATTGCAATACGTTCAGGTTCGTTCATCATGCGTTCAGCAAGATTAATGATACGTGGTGCAAATGTTGCAGAGAACATTAATGTTTGTTTACGATTTAAAGCTAAATCGCTGATTGCTTCTAGGTCTTCAGAGAAACCTAAGTCAAGCATACGGTCAGCTTCATCGACGATTAAAGCATCAACTAAATCAAGTTTAATTTGACGACGGTTTACAAGATCAAGTAAACGACCTGGAGTCGCAACAACAACTTGTGCACCTTTTAATTGTTGGATTTGCTTACCAAAAGGCATACCACCCATAATTGCTGCAACACGTACACCTTTCATATGGCGTACAAATGCAATCGCATCTTGACATACTTGTTGTGCAAGTTCACGAGTAGGTGAAATCACCAAGATATTTGGTTGAGTTACTGCTTTCATACGATCTTTAAATGGTACAAAAGTATCTTGACCAGCTAAAGCGTTTAACGTAGGGAGTAAGAATGCAGCAGTTTTACCAGAACCAGTTTGGCTTGATACTAGAAGGTCTTTTCCTTCTAAAGCCGCTGGAATAGATAGTTCTTGAACAGGAGTCGGCGTAGTAAAACCAAGACTCTCGAGTGCTTTCTGTAGCGACTCGTCTAATGAAAATTCAGCAAAAGTTTTGCTCATAGAGATATTCACCCTAATGTGGGTGCTCCATTAATATATGGTCTGATGGACATCGGCAAAAAGCGGCACAGCAATAATCGCTGAAAATATAGAATCAGCGGCGATCCGAGAACGACGATGCGTATAACGCACATTTGATAACAGCCGCAACCTGAAGGAATCGCTTAAGCGATTGGGTGGGGCGCGAAATATTGTCCTCTCTTTGGACCGGACGCGCATACACAATATAGAAGAGAAATGTTCAGGTAATGAACGAAATTTAGTGCGTGCGCAGAGTATAACAGAATTTATAATAATGTCACGAAGTTTTATTGTTTTTTCCTGTATTGTATTAAATCATTCATAATATTCAGGAATTAAATAAAAAACTTGATCTACAACTAGACTCTCATCCTCAATAATATCTGCTACAGCGACCGCTAAACACTAAATGGTAAACTCACTTAGAATAATCATATTGGATTGCCAATGATATGTGCCTAAAGCGCACTCTCCTGTTTGTTTATTTTTCTGCATTAAATATTGAATATTTTCAGTTGTGCTTGCACTGCCCAAAAATGTTTGTCCATCTATAATGACCCAAAAGTCTATGTTTTGCAGCGCAACATCTTCATGAGGAATTGTATGATGGGTTTTTAGACTAAATTTTTCATTTTGATAAATAGTTTTCAATTGATTTATTCCGAGTTAGTTTTTGGATTTCATCTAAGTGCCACCATTAATTCGATAAATTCTATACCGTGCCTGTTCTGCAAGCTCTTCTTTATCTGAATGCGTATATTCTTCTATTAAATTGATAGCTTCTACTGTACCTATTTCTTGTAATACCCAAAGACATCTTTTGAAATAGGTAGAATCCTCTTCACTAGCTAAATATGCCAAGTGAGGTTTTAAAAAAATTGCTCGCTTTATATAATGAATAGCATAAGGATCTTTTCTCATTTGAAGATCGCAAATAATTTCCATATGATCCTCATGCTCTAATAGCAATAATCTTTCGCATTGCTCTTGAGTTGTTTTAGATTCATCTATTTTAAGATATGGATTTCCCTGTTCCATTTTTTGGCTCATAGATTTAAAACCAAATAACTTTTTTACTTTATCCAGTAAATTTCTCACCCTTAGCTTCCCCCAATAAGTTGTATTATTTTTTATATAAGTACTATTCGCTAGGTCTTGCAATCACAGAAGTTTAAACAACGACATTCAGTATTGGTAGTATCGCATTAAATCACAACCCATAAAAAAGCCTTCATAAAAATGAAGGCTTTTTAAAACTCAATCTACACAAGTATAAATTACTTCGCAGCTTCA
The DNA here is from genome assembly GCF_058242925.1 of Acinetobacter sp. LipI_19. Classification (NCBI taxonomy): domain Bacteria; kingdom Pseudomonadati; phylum Pseudomonadota; class Gammaproteobacteria; order Moraxellales; family Moraxellaceae; genus Acinetobacter; species Acinetobacter sp. LipI_19. The sequence goes on along the minus strand of NZ_JBZAYK010000003.1, from coordinate 28,972 downwards.
CCCCAAGCAGGAACAACAGCTTGCATCAATGGTTTTAACATTTTCATAGAACACGCAATCACTTGACCATTTTCCATAGAATCTGAACCACCACGAGCATCAACGACTGTACCACCCGCTTCTTTCACCATAAGCTCGCCTGCTGCGATATCCCAAGGTTTTAAACCGAGCTCAAAATAACCATCTAAACGACCAGCTGCGACATAAGCCAAGTCTAATGCAGCAGAACCTGCACGACGATATTGTGCACCAGCTTCAGTTACATTTAATAATGATTCAAAATGGTTTTTCGCATAAGAAACAATCTCACCATTACGTTTAGCGCGGTAAGCATGACCTACACCCATAAAGGTATTTTCAAGACTGTCTTTAACATTCACACGAATACGACGTTGATTCAACATTGCGCCACGACCACGGCTTGCAGAGAATAGCTCATCTTTCACAGGGTCATAAATAACACCGTGTTGAGTTACACCTTTATGTTGAACTGCAATAGATACACAGAAATGTGGGAAAGCATTGATAAAGTTTAAAGTACCATCAAGAGGATCAATCACCCAACACCAATCGGCATCATGACCTTTACCTTCTTGTAGCCCAAACTCTTCACCAAGGAAGCTGTGATTTTTATAACTTTTACGAAGCGTATCAATAGTCAACTGCTCGATATAACGATCTACACGAGTCACTGGACCATCAATTCCTTTTTCTTCGACTTGTAGATCGAGTTTATGACGATTTTGATGCGCTTTTAAAAGCTCTTGACCAACTAACTGAGCCGCACGCGCAGCCATCACCACCATAGGTTCCATTGAACACCCACTACAAATTTGAAGATACTGATAAAGAATAATGCATAAAAGCGCCGACATTTTAGCAAATATCGGCGCTTTTTGGGAAATTTTGTTTCTAAAATTTTACAAATTCAATTTTTACATGAGCTTAAACGTGTTGTACTAGCTTTAACCATGCCTGTTCAATCGAGTTTCGAATACCTTTTTCATCTAAACCACAGTCTTGAAGCATTTCAGAGTGGCTTGCTTGTGCAAGAAATTCATCAGGTAAACCTAAGTTTAAAATTGGCTTCAGAATTTGTGCCTGTGCCAAGAACTCATTTACGGCACTACCCGCACCTGCCATCACCGCATGTTCTTCAACAGTAACAAATAAGTGCGTTTTATCTGCCAAATCACGAATAATTTGTTCATCCAGTGGTTTCACAAAACGCATATTGATCACACGAATTGCGATATCCAATGTTGGTGCGAGTTGTTTTGCTGATTCAAGCGCAGGTTGAACACGACTGCCAAAAGCCAAAATCGTGATACCGTCTTCGTGTTCAGTATTGAGTTCTAACAATATTTCAGCTTTACCAATTTCCAGCTCAATCAACTGTTGTTGAATTTCTACACCTAAACCATTACCGCGAGGATAACGTACTGCAGTTGGCCCTTTGTATAGATATGCTGTATGCAACATTTGGCGACATTCGTTTTCGTCTTTTGGCGCCATGATCACCATATTGGGAACAGTACGCATATAAGCATAGTCATAAGCACCTGCATGCGTAGGACCATCTTCACCGACTAAGCCTGCACGATCAATACCAAAGGTCACATCAAGATTTTGTAAAGCAACATCATGAATCAGCTGGTCATAACCGCGTTGCAAGAAGGTTGAATAAATCGCCACAACTGGCTTTAGTCCTTCACAAGCCATACCGGCGGCTAATGTCACAGCATGCTGTTCTGCAATAGCAACATCGAAGTAGCGCTCTGGAAATTGCTTAGCAAACTGTACCATGCCTGAGCCTTCACACATAGCAGGGGTAATCGCGAGTAATTTGTCATCTTGTGCAGCTTCATCGCAAAGCCATTGCCCAAATACATCTGAATATTTTGGTGCTAAATTTTTAGTAGCTGAAGCATTAATTTTGCCAATCGCATGATATTTAATTTGATCCGCTTCAGCAGGCGCAAAACCCTTACCTTTCACAGTATAGACATGGATCAGGCGTGGCCCTTTACGTTTTTTAAGCGCATTAAAGACTTGGACCAGTTGCTCAACATTATGGCCATCAAATGGGCCAAAATAATCAAAACCAATCGCTTTAAATAGATTATCCGCGGCATCAGTCGCAGATTGATGTAAGCGAGAGTTGTAGTTCCATTCAGGACAATCCTGTACAAAAGCTTGCCCTTCTTCATCAATATTGATGAATTGCCCTTGTTCCCAAATTGCAGCCAAATGCTTAGCAAAACCACCAGTGCTACATGAAATCGACATATCATTGTCGTTGAGTACCACCAACAAATCAGCATTATGTGCCACTGCATCATTCATGGCTTCAAATGCCATTCCAGCAGTCATCGCACCATCACCAACGATGGCAACAACTTCACAAGGATCTTTTTGATAACGACGTGCCAAGGCCATGCCCAAGCCAGCAGAAATTGCAGTCGATGAATGTCCTACACCAAAAGTATCGAATTCGGATTCATCACGTGCTGGAAAAGCTGCCAATCCATCTTTAGAACGGATGGTCATCAATTGCTCACGGCGTCCTGTAAGAACTTTATGTGGATACGCCTGATGGCCTACATCCCAAACTAAACGATCTCTTGGGGTTTCAAAACAATAGTGTAAGGCGACTGTTAACTCTATAACGCCAAGGTTTGCACCAAAATGCCCGCCACTTTGTCCAGCAGCATACAAAATAAATTGACGCAATTCGTCTGCGACCTGCGGCAATTGGCTTTGCTCAAACTGACGTAATTGTTGAGGATGATTAATTTCATTCAACAAAGGCGTAACAGGACGATGACTAGGTATTTCGGTATACAACATATGTGGCAAAGCCTTCTAAAGCCTGGCAAATCTAGCTAGGTAAACGGGTTAGCATGATTGTGAGAACAAATCATATCACATTCGATCAGCCACATTTATAATGATGCGTCATTGGAACTTCCAAGTCAGCTAGTGTGCTATTGGTGTCAATTATCATGAATAATCTATCTATATATCAACTATTATCGTGTGCTTTATACAAAAAAGAAATTTTTATAGCAATGTTATCTATAAAAACATGCTTTACAAACCTACCAATGTCCAAGCATTACGCTATACTTTAGCCAATTTCTAAACAAATAGATGGAAGATTCTGTGTCAATAGAGTTTGTTGCCACTTCAAAATTACCCACTGCTTATGGTGATTTTAAAATTTCTGTATTTCAAGATCCACAAACAGGTGAAGAGCATGTTGCTCTTTCTAAGGGTTTAGAAATCGCGCCTACAAACCCCGTTTTAGTTCGTATTCATTCAGAATGTTTAACTGGCGATGCCTTTGGCTCATTAAAATGTGACTGTGGTCCTCAATTGCACAACACCATGAAAATGATGAATGAAGCAGGTCAGGGTGTGATTTTATATTTGCGCCAAGAAGGTCGTGGTATTGGTTTGACCAATAAAATCCGTGCTTATGCGCTGCAAGATCAAGGGCACGATACTGTTGATGCAAATTTATTGTTAAACCTACCTGCTGATGCACGTAAATATGATATGTGTAGCATCATGCTTGATCATTTACAGGTCAAACAAGTTAAACTCATTACCAACAATCCATTAAAATTAAAAGCTTTAACAGATTTAGGTATTGATGTATTAGATCGTGTACCGTTGACAGTGGGCTTAAATAAGTTCAATGAAGATTATTTAAAAACCAAACATGACCGTATGTCTCATATGTATGAGAAAGATGATTTTTAAATAATCACTAAGTTAAATAATAGGAGACTGAACTAATGAAATTAAGCTCAATCTTATTTGCAATCATTCTCCTTTTATTCAACGCATATGATTCAAAAGCCTAATCTGCAATCATTCAATAATTAAAACAGCTCCAACAACAAGGTCACTTTTTGCCCGACATTTTTTATATTCTGAGATCCAAAATCCTTAATTAAAGCAAAAACTCGATTAGCTATGAAAAATTTTTAGATATTATTGGCCTAGAAAGCTCAGATATTATTTTAAATACTTGGGTATATGTTGAAGTCATTAATAAGTTAATTGAACAAAAGAATCAGTAAAACCATAACATCTCTAATAATTCACTAATTTTTATAAATAAAACATCAAGAAAGATTTTGCTCTCTCGGATGGCGACAGGGATGTCACCGTTGGGCAAGGATGACAGGAGTCCCCTTTGCCCAACTAAGGATTTTTGTTTCTTTCATCCCTGAAAAGAAAGGAATTATCTACACTTCTTCATCTAAATGTTTAAATACAATATTTTGTAAAATAGAATCATATCGTCATCGAGAAAATTTGCGTTTCAGGTTTTCTACGTTTTAAATGCAAATCAAACGCCATACAGATATTACGGACAAAAGGTTTCCCTTGCTCCGTGATCACAATCCGATCCACTTCAATATTCAATAAACCATCGTGCTGCATTTCAACAAGCTGTTGAATCACATCACCACGTTCGGCAAAATCCATCATGTGATCTGACCAAGAGGTTTGAAAGGTACACATCAAATTCAAAATATGTTGACGAATCTTTAAATCTTCTACACTTAACACATGCCCTTTCACCACAGGAATTTCATCATTTTCAAGACAACTGTAATAAGCTTCTAAATTTTTTTCATTCTGTGCAAAGCTATACCAACTATCACCAATTGAAGATAGACCCAATCCGATCATGACTTGTGTTTTTGATGAGGTATAGCCCATAAAATTACGATGCAAAGTACCTGCATGAAATGCTTGATACATCTCATCCCGATCTAAAGCAAAATGATCCATCCCAATCTCATGATAACCATGGGCTAAAAGTTGCTTTTTCCCTTCTTCATATAGCGTTCGTTTCATTCCATCTTTGGGCACATCATGATCTTTAAACCCACGCTGTCCATTGCCCTTAATCCAAGGCACATGGGCATAACTATAAAAAGCCAAGCGATCTGGCATTAAAGTATTAGTCAAATCAATGGTATGCAATACATCTGCTAATTTTTGAAATGGCAAACCAAAAACCAGATCATGTGAAATGGATGTATAGCCAATGTCACGTGCCCATTGCGTGACTCTTTCTACATTTTCAAAGGGCTGGACACGATGAATGGCTTTCTGAACATTCTCATTATAGTCTTGCACACCATAGCTGACACGGCGAAAACCAAGCTCATATAAGGCCTGTAACTGTTCTCGTGTGGTATTATTGGGATGCCCTTCAAAACTAAATTCATAACGATCCGCAATATTGGCTTTGGCTAAAATACCCTGAATTAATTGTTGTAAATGCTCAACTGAAAAAAATGTTGGTGTCCCACCCCCCAAATGGATTTCTTTAATGATGGGTCTGTCTTCTAGCAACTGACAATATAAATCCCATTCTTTTAAAACTGCTTGAATATAGGGTAGTTCAACATCATGCCGTTTAGTGACTTTTTTATGGCATCCGCAAAAAGTACATAGACTTTCACAGAACGGTAAATGAATATAAAGACTGATGCCTTCAGCGAGATTAGACTCATCAAAAGAGCGCTTTAGCGTTTGTTTCCATTGTTGCAGCGAAAATGAAGCCTCATCCCAATATGGAACCGTTGGATAACTAGTATAACGGGGTCCAGCAACATTGTATTTTTGAATCAAGGAACAACTCATATTCACTGCTCGATACGCAATTAACATTCAAAATGAAATAAACCCAAAATTGAATTTATCCTCAATACATTGTGCTGAGCTTAAGGATAGATTTCAACCTAGCGAATTGCTCGGGATTGCGAAGCTTATGCCAACGATAACCAAAGATTTTCAGTCACGTTCAATTAATTCACGGCACGTTCAAAAAATGTCTTCATGATGACTTCGTTTTGTTTTTTTTGAATTTTTATGTTTTGATGTAGAAAATTTTTCAATTCTCCTTTGAGGATGATCATGCAAAACCCGACTTCTGCAGATATTCAACGTGTTCGTGATTTCCTGACAGATTTACAAGCTCGAATCTGCTCTGCCCTAGAGCAACAAGAAAAATTAGGCCATGGCACTGCAACATTTGAAATTGATGACTGGCAACGCCCTGAAGGGGGCGGTGGCCGTTCATGTGTTTTACAAAATGGTACTGTGATCGAAAAAGGCGGGGTGATGTTTTCTCACATCAACATTTCCAAACTACCAGCTTCAGCAACAGAACGCCATCCAGCAATTGCTGGAGCCAAAGCACAAGCCTTGGGTGTTTCTTTGGTCATTCATCCAACAAACCCCAATGTTCCAACATCTCACGCCAATGTACGGCTATTTGTTGCAGAACCTGAAGGACAGGCACCAATTTGGTGGTTTGGTGGTGGTTTTGACCTCACGCCTTTTTACCCGAATGATGAAGATGTTTTATCTTGGCACCAAACAGCATTTGATCTATGTGCACCGTTTGGTAAAGAAATTTATATGGAACATAAGCAATGGTGCGATGATTATTTCTATTTAAAACATCGTGATGAACAACGGGGTATTGGTGGATTGTTTTTTGATGATTTAAACCAATGGGATTTTGAAAAATGCTTTGAATATATACAAGCGGTCGCTCATGGTTATTTAAATGCTATTTTGCCTATTTTCCAAAGAAATCAGGATAAACCATTTACACAAGCCCAACGAGACTTCCAACTGTATCGTCGTGGTCGCTACGTTGAATATAATTTGGTTTATGATCGTGGAACTTTATTTGGCTTACAAACTGGTGGGCGAATTGAATCTATTCTGGTCAGCATGCCACCACTTGCTGCATGGTCTTATCGCCCAGAATGGGATGAAAATAGCCCAGAAAAACGCCTCACTGATCATTATTTAAAGCCTAAAGACTGGTTGTCCATATTAAAGTAATCATCAGCAATTTAAGCTTCATCGTTAAAAAGCTATCTTTCATTTAAGATAGCTTTTTAACTTAAACCGTTGAATACTTCTGAGAAAATAAGTCTTGAAAGATTTACTCACAATTAAAATGAGAATAATTCACGATTAGGACACTTTTTTAATTTAATATATGTTCGAACTTGGCTAAGATACCAACCTTAAAATTTCCTTAATTTTTTTGAAAAAAGTCTTAGCATTAAAGATTATTATAGCGGTAGAAACCAGAGGTAGGTATGAGGAATTTATTAGAAAATCACAAGGTTACACTTTCATTCAGTATTTTATTTTTATTAGCATGCTCTATTTCAACCACTATTATCTCTAACAACCATCTCTCTGACAGCATCTCGATTACCTCTAGTGTTGTATTATCTGCTGGATTTCTTGTTGTTTTTGCTATGATTTTTCTTGACTTCTTAGAGTCAGTTTGCAACCCATAAGCATCTTTTTTAAAGCACAACATTTCCCAAAAAACCTTCCTCTTAAAAACCAGCTTTAGCGCGATTAAAAAAGCGCTCTAAATCATCAATTTATTCAAATTTTAGCATAAGCTAAACTGCATATAGTTTGGTTGTATCATCCATTTTCACGTATATTGTCGAGATTCTCTAAAAATCAATACAATCAATACTTGGACATTTGGCATGAGTAAACTATTCGCAGTCATTGGAAATCCGATTGAACACTCTCGTTCACCTGAACTACACCATGCCTTTGCAGAAAAGACTGGTATTGATCTCAACTATGTAAAACGTCTTGCCCCACTCGATGGCTTTACTGCAAGTGTTAATGAATTTTTTGCACACAATGGCATAGGTATGAATGTTACTGTGCCATTTAAAGAACAAGCTTTTGCCTTATGCCAACAACTGACAGAACGCGCAAAAATCGCTAAGGCAGTCAATACGCTTTGGATGGAAAACGGCATTTTGCATGGTGACAATACAGATGGACAAGGTTTAGTCGATGCGATTAAAGCATTGGACTGGACTTTAGAAAACACAGATATTTTGATTATTGGTGCAGGCGGTGCAACTCGCGGTGTGGTTTACCCTTTGGTAAAAGCGGGGGCTAAAATGATTGTGATTGCCAACCGTACCCGTTCACGTGCGGAACAATTGGTGGCAGATTTACAAAGCGCTGTTCCTGAAGCAGAACTTTCCGCTTGTAGCCTAGATGAATTAGATGGGCAATTTGATCTTGTTATCAATGCGACTTCGGCAAGCTTAACGGGTGATGCACTGATTCTTCCTGAAACCTTAACCTTTCACCATGCTTATGAAATGGCATATGGCAAACCTTCAAGTTTTATCGATCAAGCCAAAGCGCGCCAGATTCCAAGCTCAGAAGGCTTCGGTATGTTGGTTGGACAAGCCATCGAAGCATTTTATATTTGGAATGGGGTTCGTCCAAATTTAAAAGATTTTCTTTAATCATGGATGTATCTTTGTTTTAAAAAATCAATAAAAAAGAACCTCAATTGAGGTTCTTTTTAACCAAACCAAGATCAATTACTTTAACTTGGCATCACTCAAGATCTGTTTGATAAAGTCAGCACGTTGCCCTTTTTCAATCTCATTTTCTGCTTCAAACTTCTGCATATAATATTGCGCAAAAACAGCTTCAGTGGTTTTGTATTTCTTAACTAAATTCTGAATTTCTAAAACACTTTGCTTATCTTTCCAGACTTTAGCCACGATCTCATCAACAGCATTTCCAAGTCCATCATCATATTGGTGGTCATCTTCCAAATGATGTTTTTTCTGTAAAGCTTGGATCTGCTTTAAAGTCTGGCCTTTTGGATTGTAAATCTCTTCATCAGAATAAGAATAAGCGTAGACTGCCGCAATTTCCTGTAAATCTTGAGCAGAGTATTGTTTGATTAGCTCAGGTTTTTCTGCAGTCAGTTTGGCAATAAATACCGCTTTATAGGTTTTTTCATAGGAACCCGTTTGTGCAAACACCTGTTCAGCCAACTGTGCTAAACGCTCATCTAAAGTTAAGTATTTTTGTTCTGAACGGCTGCCTGTATCACCTGAAACACCCGCAATACCACCTACAGCTTGCTCCATAATGCTGCCTTTAAAGATGTCTTTAAATGGTTTGGCTTGCTGTAAAACACTCTGGTCGATCTTGCTGGCATTTCCATAATTAAGGAATTGCATATCCATCTTAACATTCAGCTTACGATTTAATTTATCAAAATCCACACCCAAATCATAATCTACTTTTACCGCCCGGCCTTTGTTATCTAAAGACAGATCAACGATTAAAGGATTACGTTTGTTTTTAGCCGGCAAACTGGCTTCAACTTCAGTATGATGTTGATTCCACAATTGTTTAAATTGTTGAGCATCAACCAACTGGTCTTTCGCATAGCCTGTAAAGGTTTTGACAAGCGCTGCATTACTTTGCTGCTGTAAAGTTTTGCTGGCTGAAGATGCATCATCCTTTTGTTCAGTACTTAAAACATCAATTTCATAATGATACTGGCAATATTCCACATCACCAAAACGTGGATGAGCTTTTGCTTTTGTTAAATCTTCACACTGTTGTTCAGTTAAAATTTTCTGACGCGCTGCTGATACGTCTTCAGACTCAGCTTCAACATCGTCATCTTCCTGCTCAGCAGCATCAGAAGCTTGGCTAGTGGCATAGTCTTCGTCATCTTCAACTGCTTTTTTAGCCGCGTCTTGTGCATCTGCATAAACTGCATCCACCTCTTCTTCAGACGCGTCATGAGATTGACGATTGACTGCACTATAAAGTTGATACATGGCGCTAGCGGCATCAGCCACTCCCGCATCATCAGTATTGATCCCCGCTGAGGCTTCTTCTACTGCTTTCATTGCAGCTTGTGCCGCTTCGTTAGCATCATCGCTAGATTGGCTTTCTCCTGTAGTATCTAATAGTTTTGCAATATTAGTAGCGCTCAATCCAAGCACTGAATTCATGAAATATTGACGATTTACTGTAGAATACAATTGACCTTGCAAAAACATTTCTTCAATGGTGGTATTCAAGCGGATTTTTTCAACCACACCTGTTTGCTTCTCAGCTGAACTCACCGCAAGATTTTCAATTTGATTCGGGGAAGCAATTAAATAAGAGGTTGCGCCTGATTGTTTAAGCAACTCAACCAAGGCTTTTCCATTTACCTTGGCAATATCATCTTTATATTTAGAAAAATCATAATAGGCATATTTATTCTGATCTTGTGAATTAGCCAAATAAGGCATCAAAGAAAAGATATGCGTATAGAATTTATAATTATTTAAATCCAAAACTGTAGGAATACGCATTTCCACAGAGAGGTTGGGTTTTTTATACAGTGTCTCTAAGTTAAACGATGCCATTTTCTGACGATAATTTACCGTTCCATCATAACGAATCTGCAAATCATTCACGATATTTTGTACAACATCTGCGCCCATACCAGCAAAACGACTAAAATACTTTGAGTCCTGTTTAGCAATTGCTTGATAAAGATCTTTTTTTTGCGCATCGGTTAACTTGATTTTTTGATCTTTCAGGTATTGATTGACCTTTTTTTCAATTGTAGGATCTAATTGTTTTGTATCAGCTGTGTTGGCTTTCTGAACGCTATCAAGTCGAACCTTAACTTGTCCACTGTAATCAAAATTTGGATATTCATATAAGGCATTAAACCCTTGAATTGCACGTTGCGGAGCGTCTTGATCTGCATTTAAAGCATTGCTTTTAATCACATGTGTAGAACATGCTGATAAACTCAAACCCAATAAACACAATGTTAATTTTTTTAAATGCATGATAGATCTACCCACTTGAATATTATAATGACAATAAAAATAACAATGAAACAATAAAAAACAAAGTGTACAAGACTATCAAAAAATCAACAAATTCACATGTGCTTTTTCTACCAAATTCGCATTTCTGACAATTTTTTTAGAGAGTCTTATCAATGTAATTCCCATATGATTATGAATAATGAAGCTATAGATTGAAAATCCAAAACTATTTTTAAATTAGGATTAAACACATGCCAGCATATAAAGCGCCGCTCCGTGACATACGTTTTTTAATGAATGAAGTTTTTGACTATTCTGCACATTATAAAACACTATCAATTGGCGAAAATGCCGATGCTGATACTGTCGATATGATTTTAGAAGGTGCTGCAGATTTTTGTGAAAATGTACTTTCTCCGCTGAATCAATCTGGTGACGAAGAAGGTTGTCATTTTAAAGATGGTGAAGTCACGACACCAAAAGGTTTTAAAGAAGCTTATAACCAATTTATTCAAGGCGGCTGGCAAGGCCTGTCTTATCCTGAAGAGTTTGGTGGTCAAGGTTTACCGATGTCATTAAACCTAATCAAATCTGAAATGATGGGGACTGCAAACTGGTCATTCACCATGTACCCAGGTTTGAGCATGGGATGTATGAATACCATCCTGCAATTTGGTACAGACGAACAAAAAAATACCTATATGCCACACCTGACTGCGGGTACATGGTCAGGAACAATGTGTCTGACTGAACCACAATGTGGTACAGACTTAGGTCAAGTAAAAACTAAGGCTGAACCTAATGCTGATGGTACTTACGCGATTACAGGGACAAAAATCTTCATCTCTGCGGGTGAACATGATTTAACTGAAAATATTATCCATATCGTTCTTGCGCGTCTTCCAGATGCACCAGCAGGGACTAAAGGTATTTCATTGTTTATTGTGCCTAAATTCATCCCTACAGCTGAAGGTACAGTGGGTGAACGTAATCCTGTGACTTGTGGTTCTATTGAACACAAAATGGGAATTCGTGCATCTGCTACAGCAGTATTAAACTTTGATGGCGCAACAGGCTATCTGATTGGTGAAGTGAATAAAGGCTTACATGCAATGTTCACCTTCATGAACACGGCGCGTATTGGTACTGCTGTACAAGGCCTTGCTCACGCGGAATTATCATTCCAAGGTGCTTTACCATACGCAAAAGACCGTATGTCTATGCGTGCTCTATCTGGTAAAAAAGATCCAGACAAAGTGGCTGATGCAATCATTCACCATGCAGATGTACGTCGTATGCTTTTGACTCAAAAAGCATTTGCAGAAGGCGGTCGTGCAATGATTTATCATGCCGCTCAACTTGCAGATAAAATGACTGATGCAATGTTACAAGGTGATCAAGCAAAATTTGAAGAATATGATGATAAGCTTGGTTTCTATACCCCAATTCTCAAAGGTTTCTTAACAGAAATGGGGCTTGAATCTGCGAATTTGGGTATGCAAGTGTTTGGTGGTCATGGCTATATCAAAGAGCATGGCATGGAACAAATTGCACGTGATGCACGTATCGCGACTTTGTACGAAGGTACGACAGGTATCCAAGCACTTGATTTAATTGGTCGTAAAGTGCTGCTTTCATCTAAAGGTAAAGTGGTTCGTGAATATACCGCTGAAATCTTGAAATTCTGTGGTCAACATGCACGTAACAAATATATGCGTCGTTTTGCTTGGGATTTAACCAAGATCTGTGCGCAATGGAACGCTTTGACTGTACGTATTATGCTTGCAGCACGTAAAGACCGCGAAATCGTATCATCTGCTTCTGTGGATTTCTTGATGTTCTCTGGTTATGCAATGATGGCTTACTACTGGGCTCAACAAGCAGCAGTCGCTTCTGAAAAACTAGCGTCTGGTAATGGTGCCGAAGTTCCTGAGTTCTATAAAGCAAAAATCAAACTTGCAGATTTCTACTTTGAACAATTATTACCACGTTCACAAGGTCATGCTGAGTCTATGGTAAATCCATCTCGTACCATGATGGCACTTGATGCAGAACATTTTAGTTTTGATTACTAAAATTTAAGATTTCTGAAAAAACAAAGAGCGCTACGGCGCTCTTTGTTTTTTTAAATATAACAGTGCAAGCTGCACTACAGTGATATTCATTTACTTGTAGCAGAAGCCCATCCTTGAAAGCCTGAACTTAAAAATGCCCTTAAGCGCTCGCTTTAATGCTTTTAAAAATTCACCTGTTTAAAAGCCAACAGATAATTCTGTCATCCCCTACTATTGAGTTTTAGAAGCGGGTTGAGTAATGGTTTTAATCAACTTAAATCGATTTTTTTCGAGCACATAAAAACGTGTAGTCACTTGATCCACTTCATAGTTTTGATTCATATGCTCTTCTTGTGTGACCAAGAGACGGCTGTTTGGACGTGTTGCAACCACATCTTCAGTCCGTTCCTCCCCACCAAAGCCATCCGCTAAAAGCTGACCCGTACGTTTATTGACAAAAGAATAGACTCTACATCCCCCGCCACAGCCCCACATGGTGGTGACATATTCACCGGCAAAATCTGGTTTTTGTGTTAATGCATCTCTTAGTCGAGTGCGAAACATATTGGCACTTGGATCTGAAAGATCAAGTTCCGCGGTCTTGCCTGTATACACAGCTTTCACCAGATAATCGCTAAATTGAGGGACAACGTTTTTAGCATATGCTGGGGGTAGGCTTGCCACAGCAAATAACATACTGATTAGAAACTTATTCATTGTGATGACCTTAACTTTTAATAGATTATTGTTTTAAGTCAGATCATAACAAAAGCTAAATTTTTATGCTGTAGATTTATAGAAACTCTTCCAGCACAGAATTTAAAAATACATGACCTTGCGCTGTACATGCCAACTGTGCGTCATCATTCAACATCAATTTACGCTGTTTTAATGAACCAATTACCTGATCTAAATCAGACAAATTCAACCCTGTACGTTCAGGATAAATGTGGGCATGAACACCCTCATTTAAACGTAAAGCATTCATCATAAATTCAAAAGGCATGTCTTGTTTTTCAATACGTTTAAATTGCAAATGTTCAGCAGGCACTTTGGCTAAGTAGTCTTTAGGCAAACGGGTTTTTTGAAAACGGTATACACCATCAGCTTGGGTAATTTTGCCATGTGCCCCTGCCCCAATCGCTAAATAATCGCCAAATTGCCAATAATTTAAATTATGTGATGACGGTTTTTCTTTACGCCATGCAGACACTTCATAATTGATAAAGCCATTGGCCTGTAAATATTGTTCTCCCTGTTCTTGAATGGTTTCCAGAACATCATCTACAGGCAAAATAGGTTGAGTGCGGAAAAAAACGGTATTCGGTTCAATGGTCAATTGATACCATGAAATATGGGTTGCTCCATTTTCGACTGCAAGTTTTAAGTCATACAAGGCTTGTTCTAAAGTCTGTTCTGGTAAACCATGCATCAAATCTACGTTGACGCGTTGAAAACCCGCTTGTTTGGCATGTTGAATGGCGGAAACAGCATCATCATTGGAATGGATACGCCCCAGCTTTGTTAGATGATCAGGATTAAAACTTTGCACCCCAAGCGATAAACGATTAATCCCAACATCTAAATAGTCTGCAAAAGGATCATGTTCAACTGTCCCAGGATTGGCTTCCAAAGTAATTTCACAATCCTGCTCAAACGGTATTAAAGCTTTTAACTGGGAAAAAAGCCACTGATAACCTTGTGCAGAAATCAATGACGGGGTTCCACCACCAATAAACACACTATGAATTTTACGTCCCTGAGCAAAATCCACTTGGGTTTTAAAGTCTTCAACCAATGCTAGCAAATATTCTTGCTCTAAATCTAAAGACAGCTTCCCATCAGGTACAGCATGTGAGTTAAAGTCACAATACGGACACTTACGGACACACCACGGCATATGGATATAAAGCGACAAAGGTATATTTTGAGGTGTTAAATCAGTCAAAGAAAGCTCAGAACAAGTTTAGAGAGTGATTATTTTAACATGACTTCTACCATCCGATTAGAACAAGTGATCAATTTGCTTTAGACTAAACATTAACAATAAAAGTAGATGAAGAAGAATGCTGAAAATATCGAGTCAATTATTGTTCCTTTTACCACTCACTATGGGTATTGGCATCGCCATGACCTTTCAAACAGCTCTTAACACTCAACTACGTGAATATCTTCACTCTCCATTACAAGCTGCCCTTTTATCCTTTTTAGTTGGTACACTATTGCTCGCTATTTTGGTGATTGTACAAGCTGAACAAAGACCAACCCTTTCCAGTTTAGCGGTGATACCTTGGTATCTTTGGCTGGGTGGCTGTTTAGGTGTTTATGCAATCAGTATGAGCATTTATACTGCACCGAAATTGGGTTTTTTAACCCTGTCAGGCTTAATTATTTTTGGACAAATTGCAATGTCGATGATCGTTGACCAATTTGGACTACTGGGTACAGATAAAACGCCAGTCAACTGGCAACGTCTTTTAGGTGGCGTGGTGATTTTTATAGGTGTGCTTCTCACTCTACAACGCTAACCAATCTATTTTCTAAGCACATTTAAAACGAGTATTTACTGTGTCTGCATCGATAAAAGCCACAACTACCCGCTTTGAATTAAAGCAACTTTTTAACTTAATGCTCCCAATATTAATCACTCAGTTTGCTGCGGCAGGCTTTGGATTGATTGATACCATTATGGCTGGGCATATGTCTCCCGAAGATCTCGCTGCAATTGCTGTTGGTGTAGGTTTATGGATTCCTGTCATGCTGCTGTTTAGTGGCATCATGATCGCAACTACGCCTTTAGTAGCAGAAGCCAATGGCGCACGCACTCCAGAAAACATCCCTTCGATTGTTCGTCAGTCTTTATGGGTTGCCTTATTGCTGGGTATTATTGGTATGCTCATTTTACAGATTATTCCTTTATTGTTACCTTTGGTTGGTGTGCCTGAATCTTTATTGCCTAAAGCCAGTTTGTTTTTACATGCAATTGCTTTTGGTATGCCTGCTTTTACCATGTATTCAACATTGCGCGGCTATTCAGAAGCTTTAGGCTATCCTCGTCCAGTTACAGTGATTAGCCTTGTAGCACTTGTGGTACAAATTCCGCTCAATTTTATTTTTATGTATGGGCTTGGTCCGATTCCACACTTGGGAAGTGCGGGCTGTGGTTTTGCAACAGCCCTGTTGCAGTGGATCATGTTCATCACGATTAGCATCTATATTTTAAAAGCCAAACGCTATCAAGCTACACAACCCTTAAATATGTTTGAGAAAATAGACCGCGTACTGATTAAACGCATTCTCAAACTGGGATTGCCGATTGGTTTGGCGATTTTCTTTGAGGTCAGTATTTTCAGTACAGGTGCAATTGTACTCAGTCCGCTTGGTGAAGTTACCGTTGCAGCACATCAAATTGCCTTATCCATCACATCGCAATTGTTTATGATTCCGATGTCATTGGCTTTAGCCCTGACCATTCGTACGGGCACTTATTATGGTGAAAAGAATTGGTATGCGATGCGTAAAGTGCAGAAAGTTGGATTAATGACCAGTACCTTATTCGCCTGTATTACCATGCTACTCCTGTTGATTCTTCGTCCACAGATTGTGTCTGTTTATACCAGTGACTATGATGTTTCCCAAGCAGCAATATATTTAATTTTATTTGCGATTGGTTACCAACTTATGGATGCATGGCAAGTCAGTGCTGCAGGTTGCTTACGTGGAATGCAGGATACCAAAGGCCCAATGTGGATCACCATGCTGGCCTACTGGGTCATCGCTTTCCCTGTTGGGATTTATTTGGCACGTTATACCGATATGGGTGCAGCTGGGGTCTGGACAGGACTGATTATCGGACTCACGATTGCCTGTGTTTTATTACTGACACGCTTATATACCAATAATAAAAGGTTAAGTCAGGCTTAATTTAGATTTATTTGATTTAAAGCGTTTAGCTAAAAAATAATGCTGTTTAAATACAGCATTATTTTTTATAAGTGTACTTTATTTTACTCAGATTGAAGCTGATAGGCTTGCTGAAACTTTTCAGACATCTCAGATTCATTGCCAACCTCTTTTACAATGGCTTGCCCGACAATGACATCAGTTCCATTAAACGTCATCGTTGGAGAACCATATAACTCATAGCCGTCATTTAAAGCTTTACTGACCCGTGCACAGAAATTCACATCATCCTTACCAGTTAAATAACGATAAACTTTCATGATCCAACAACGATTAAAATATTGAAGAATATTTTAATCCAAAACCACTGAGAAGAGACCGATAGCATGCTGGATATTTTAAGATTAAAAATAGCCAAGTAGAAACAAACGCTTAACAAATTAGAGTAGGCAGTTTAACAATAGTCGCCTATGATCAAAATGAATTAAACGTTTAATCCCAATTAAAGGATAGTTACGAATGTCGAAAAGTACCAGTACCCCAGGTCGCCGCTTTATGAAACTTGCGAGTATGACTGCAAGTATCGCGACGAAAACGGTATCAAATTCAATTCGTAA
Source organism: Acinetobacter sp. LipI_19 (assembly GCF_058242925.1). Classification (NCBI taxonomy): domain Bacteria; kingdom Pseudomonadati; phylum Pseudomonadota; class Gammaproteobacteria; order Moraxellales; family Moraxellaceae; genus Acinetobacter; species Acinetobacter sp. LipI_19. The sequence continues at coordinate 11,707 of NZ_JBZAYK010000003.1, read as the reverse complement.
CTTTAATGCGGATGAAGAACAAAAAAATGAAGCCCGCAGTAAGCTGTTCCAAGATATTGGTGTTCAAATTGCAGATACCTTAGGAGAAATGAAAGGTGCTGTGATGAAAGTTGGTCAAATCGCCTCGCAATATAAAGATATCTTTCCACCTGAAGTCGCACGAGCAATCGCTAAATTGCAACGTCAAGCGCCTGCAATGCCATATGCCGAAATTAAACAACAAGTAGAACGCGAGCTAGGCAAACCGATTGATCAAACATTTCTGCATTTTGAGGAACAACCCTTCGCAGCAGCGTCTATTGGCCAAGTTCACAAAGCCATGTTAAAAAATGGCACTGAAGTTGTGGTCAAAGTACAATATCCTGGGGTAGATGAAGCATGTGAAAGTGACTTAAAACAGGTTCGTTTGGCATTACGCTTAATGGGTGTTTTAAAAGTAGATAAAAAATTACAAGATCGCTTATTTAAAGAAATTCAAGACAGCTTACATGAAGAACTCAATTACGAAATTGAGGCACAAAACTTACAAGTTTTTAGAACATTCCATCAAGCTTTGGACACAAAAATTATTATTCCCAAAGTGTTTACAGACTATTCGAGTCGTCGCATCTTAACCCTAAGCCTTGAAAAAGGTGAAAGTATTGAGACTGCAAGTACTTGGGATTTATCTGTGCGCAATGAAATTGGTCGACGCTTAATATTGGCATTGGGTCAACAGATTTTCTTCTTAAAACGTTTCCATTGCGACCCTCATCCTGGCAACTTTGCTTTCCGTGAAGACGGCAGTGTGATCATTTACGATTTTGGTGGTGTAAAAACCTTATCCAATGAAATCATTACTCATTTTAAAGCCTTGGTCAGAGCTGCACGAAAACAAGATATTGTGACGATTGAAGAGCATTTAACCGTTTTAGATGCGTTAGCTGAAAAAGGTAAATTTCCAGTAGAGTTATATGAGGCATGGCTTGAAATTTTATTACGACCATTGACCACACATTATGATTTTGCTGAAAATTCAGCACATCATGATGGCATCAAACTGGTGAAAAAATCGTTAAAATATTGGGATGTATTCAAACCATCACCAGATACTTTAATGGTAAATCGGACAATTTCAGGCCAATACTGGAATCTGATTCAACTTAAAGTCAATGATAATTTAAAAGACCTCTTTGAAGAGCTGGTACCTTTACAAGACTAAGTTTTTTATTGAAATCGACTGCATCCAATTTATTTAAAAGTGACAGGATCAACACATTTATTTTAAAAATTTCGTTATGCGCTTCATCTAATTTTAAGAATAGAGCTTTACATTAAACTTATATTTGAAGTCTAAGCCAGATCCTCCTGCTTAGGCTTCTTTTTTTTATCTCACTTTTTTCAAATCCGCTAGACAACACGAATACCCATCAAATGAAGTACTTTACAAACCAAATGTAATATTATAACATTGCAATATATTTAAATAATTAGAGGTTAAAACCATGCGCCAAGGTATCCACCCAGAATATCGTCAAGTGTTATTTCATGACACCAATGCCAATGCATACTTTGTTATTGGTAGTACGATCAAGACAACAAACACCAAAGAATATGAAGGCACACAATATCCTTATGTCACACTCGATATATCCAGTGCTTCACATCCTTTCTATACAGGTGAAATTCGTCAGGCAAGCAATGAAGGTCGTATTGCCAACTTCAATAAACGCTTTGCCCGTTTTAAACGTTAATTGAACTGTATGTTGTGTCTAAGCCTAAGCTTCCCTCAGCTTAGGCTTTTTCATTTTGAATATTGCACATTATTTTGTGGATAAAAGCATTTGAAAAATATAAAAGCCTATCGCTAAACAGATCACACCAACAATCACACTAGAAACAGTATAAGCCAAAGCAATTGGAAACTGTCCCTGCCGAATCAGCTGGAATGTTTCCAGACCAAAACTGGAAAAAGTTGTAAAACCGCCGAGGATTCCAACCATTAAAAATAATCGAGTTTCATTCTGTAAAATAGGATAGCGTTGGGTAAAAGCAAAAAAAATCCCAGCCAAGAAACAGCCCAAGATATTGATCGACCATGTTGTCCAAGGGAATAGGCTATGTGGTTTAGAAATAATAAACCCTGCACCATAACGTAAACTTGCACCAATTGCCCCACCGCATGCGACCAATAGCCAATTCATGTTTAGATATCCTTAAAACTTTTTAAAAAACGCATTTACCCACCATCCGATTTTTTACAGCTCAGCTTGTTTATAAGCAGCTTGTGTATAAGCGGATAGTTATCCACAGATTAACATGGAGAAGCTTAACGATCTAATTTAAGTGGCAACTCATTTCTGACATAAAAGTCCAAAGTTGGCACAACAAAGGCAAATACATCTTGTTCACGAACACCCCATTGTTGTAGCAAGGGGCAAGCAATATTAAGCACTTGCGCAGGCAGAACCTGACTAAAATCAAAAGGCATTTCAATATCCCCTTGTGATAGTTTTTCAGGTTGATCGACCCATTCTACCCATGCATGGTCTTGTTCAGCCAGATATTGAATGGCCTCATCCCATGAAGAGAATAAATTTTGCCACGCCTCAGGTAAGCGCGGATCTGTATTGATTTGAACCGTGCTGGATAATTGATAAACTGGATCAAGTTCAAGCTCTGTTTGAATCAGCTGTTCAGAGACTTGGTGAACAAATTTCTTTGCATATTGTGCTGGCATCGCATCACTTGCCAAACGCCCACTCAAAACATAAAGCTGCTGGTCAATCACAACTTGCTCGAAAATCACCGTTTTATCCTGTTGTATAGGGGCAATATAAAAGCGCCAATTGCTTTGTTTCGGTGATGGCATCAATTTACGTAATGGACCTAAAAAAGAAAAACCAAAATGTTCATGCTGATATATCAGTATGGTAAAAATCGTTTTCCCTTGCTTTTCCCATAACTGAATAGGCTGTGGATAGCGTGAACGAACTTGATCTATATCCACCAACCACGACAAATACACAAGATTCTTGACCTGACTTTGTAGCTGTAGAAAAGGAATAAAACCCATCAAGATACGGCGTAGTTTTAATAATAATGGGCGTTCAGCAAAAAGACCGATCAGGCTCAAAATAAAGTTTGAATCTTTATTTTTAATATTATGACGATTCATACCGACCTATTTTTATGGATTTCGATGCTGTTATTTTAGCAAATATGGTTAAAGATTGGCCCATCTCAAAATATTAAATAGCATTACTGAATTATTTAACCATAGGCTATGATATTGGCACGATTTAACACGGAATTTTCACATCATGGCTCAAGAATTATTGAAACAACTTCAAGCAGGCGATGCAAAATTTGCAGATGTCATCAGTCATATTGAAGCTCGTTATACCCACACACCGACTGCATTTCAAAATGGTCAACAGCATAATGCTGCCACAGAGAACCAAGGCAGTGCTAAAGTTTTTTCTTTTGCACAATTAAATGATTTAGATCAACAACAAACACTGAATCTATTTGCAGAGCATTATGCTGCTGTTTTAGCAACGCCTGATGCAACAGACCATCAGAACATTCGCCAATTTATGCAAAATGGCTGGAATGGCATCAAATTTGAAGGCAATGCTTTAACTGCAAAATAACAACAATACAATTAAGTCAGGGATCTATTCGATCCCTTTCTACACGGTTATGGACGCTCATCATATTGAGGTAAACCGTCGCAAATGGTATCCCACTCTGCTTTATAAGCAGTAAAAATATGCATTGTTGGCTTCTGTTCTAAAGCTGTATCTAAAGTTCCAATTCTTAAACGATAGGTATCTGGTGTTTCTGCTTTAATACTGATGATTGGTGAGCCACATTCTTGGCAGAAACAACGTGTTGTTGTTGCTGTCGATGCAAATTTTTTCAGTAATTCCTCACCTTTGGTAATCTTAAAATCTGCTTTTTGAATTGGTGCATTGGTCGCAAATGCTGTACCATTGGCTTTACGACAACGTTGGCAATGACACTCAATCACGTCTCCAATTTCACCATGAATCTCATAGTGAATACCGTCACACAAACAACTTCCTGTATATATTTTTTCAGCAGACATTGAGAAAATCTCCCTATTTCAAAGGCTATTGGCAATAGCATCAAACTAGCATAAAAGTCGCGTTTTTAATCAAAACACCATCATTTTTTTTGCCTAATCTCATCTATTGAGATATTGATGTACACCCTCACCCGCAGCACGCCCTGTCGCAAAACACGCAGTTAACAAATATCCTCCTGTCGGAGCATCCCAGTCCAACATTTCACCACAGCAAAATACTGAGGGATTGGATTTAAGTTGTAAATGCTGAGTTAATACGGCTTGCTTTATACCCCCTGCACAACTGATTGCTTCTTCAATGGGGCGAAATCCTTCTAACTCAATTTTTAAATGCTTAATCTGTTGTGCTAATTTTTCTGGGTTGTTCCAAACCGATTTATCAACCAATTCACGAATCAGATTCGCTTTAACTGTATCTAAACCTGCTTTGCGCCAGATATTGGTACTGGATTGCTTTTTGGACGGCTGCAATTTCTGAGTAAGTTGTTGAACAGTTTGATCAGGTAACAAGTCCAGATAAATCGACAGGGGTTGATTGTGCTGTACCAACTGACGTAATAATCGCCCCTGCTTATAGATTAAGCCACTTTCTAGTCCATAATGGGTAATCACAATATCACCTTGTGTCTTTGCAGAATTATCTACCCAAGCGTCTACGCGTTTAAGAGGCTGACCAAAGACAGGTTGCATATAGTTTGACCATGCCCGAACCACACCGGCATTACTCGCTTGAAACGCTTCAATTTCAGAAGCAGGCAACCACTTTTGCCATGCGCCATCACTGCCCAAACGTGACCATGACACAGCACCGCATGCCAGAATAATCGCATCAAAATCTAACTGCTGTGCTTGATTGTTCCTGAGATCAAGAATTTCGAGTTGTTGCTGCTTTAAATCGGTTATTTGATGACGATAATGAAATTGAACGTACTGCACTGCCAATTGCTTTAACCAAGCACGTAACAAAGGAGCGGCCTTCATTTCTACAGGAAAAATTCGTCCTGAACTTCCCACATAGGATTCAATTCCTAAGCGATGCATCCAATTTTGAATCCAAGTTGCATCCCACTTTTCAACCCAAGGTCTTAACCATTCCCCATGATCATAACGTTGAATAAATTGTTCAAATGCTTCTGCATGGGAAATATTCAGCCCCGTCTTTCCCGCCATCAAAAATTTACGTGCAGCAGAAGGTTTCTGTTCAAAAACATGAACTTCATAATCCTCAGTATATTGACTAAGAACATCTGCGGCCATCAAGCCTGCCGGGCCTGCCCCAATGATAGCGATTTTCTTAATTGGCATCAGATGGCTCTGATTCTGATAGGGTTTCAACACTTTGACCCTGACGTGGTCCGACCTCATCAAAACGAGTTTGATAGTGTTCAGGTTTAGCAATAATCAATTGCTGACACAATTCACCACGTTCTAAATATTTAATTTCAAAATGCGTACGTGCTGAATCTGATGCAATCGTTTGTTTTTCATAAGGTAGCTTCCAAACATCTTTTAATTGCTGTTCCGCTTCAGCAATATATTCAGGAATATTACTAGCTAAAGTGATGCTGCCATTTGCCGATAATCTGGAAATCAGAAATTCAAAAAAAGGCATATTTAACCAGCGTTGCGCAGGATTATGCGGTTCTGGATTTGGATAGAGAATAAAAAACTGTTGTACCTGATAGGGATAAAGTGCATGCACCACCCACGGTAATGCATCAGCATGAATAGGAGTTAAATTTGTTTGACCTTCCAGCTGATGCTGTTTTTGCATGGCAATAAATTTTTCACGGGTTCTTTCTATCGCAATCAATTTCAGTTCAGGGTGCTGTTCAGAAAAGAGCAAAGCATGTTTGCCCTTTCCTGCCCCAATTTCTACACAAATTGGGTTATTTTCAATACATTGAAAATCACGAGGAGCATGCATACGCTGTGCTTGAAATTGACGAATCGACATAATCAGATCAAACTAACAAGAAATCGTTCACAAGTTTAACAACTCTTTGCGACTTTTGCTTTTTTAAATGAGGATTTCCATATGTCTAAAACTTTTCCTTGCCCTCGATGCGGCGAACCGTCTACTTGGGCGGGTAATGAATCTCGTCCATTTTGCTCTGAACGTTGCAAACTCATTGATTTAGGTGCTTGGGCCAATGGAGACTATACATTACCTACAGAAGATGCACCTCAAGCAGAGGATTCTGAAGCTTTCTGAAAAGCTTCAGCAAACTACACTTACTTTAATTACCTATACTTTATTCTTGTTTAGAAAATTTTAAAAAAACTTACAATTACACTTTACAATAAGCATTTATTTTTGAATATATCGCGATATCATACAGCTTGTTTTCACACTTGTATAAAGTCTAATCAGTTTCAACTCATCATGAAAGGTGGAGTAGTCAAGGTGTCAATAGGCTTAAAATTTTTTGTCGCTCTCTTAGCAATTTTATGTGTATTTTTTACTTTTATTGGAGTATATATTCTTGATTTTTCTCTTCTAGCAATCGGGATTTTATTTGCAACTATAATCTTATTACTCAAATTGGAAATGATAAAATAAAAATGATTTAAAATAATTAAGTAACTTAATTTCAATGAATACAACTATTCTTGAATATTATCATGCAAATAGTCCCTCTTATTTCAATGATAGATTAAGTAATGTCTAAAAGCTTTATTGTGAAATAAGAAATATAAACACTGTTCTTTAATCGATTTATCTAAGCATAATTTACATGACTATTTAAGTGGCTTATCGTGCATTTAATCATATATAAAATATTGAATTAGAAAAACAATGATGAATAAATCATCTACGACTTCACAATTTTATTATTAATTATTTTTTATAATGAAGTCAGACAATGAATACTTAACCTGCTTTGCTTGCCACAAAAGGGTTATGCTGCTTTTCAAAACCAATGGTACTCATCGGACCATGCCCTGAAATAAATTGAGTTTCATCTGGCAGGGTAAAACATTCACGCTGAATTGACTCTAAGAGCTGTTGATGGTTGCCTTTTGGAAAGTCAGTACGGCCAATTGAACCTTTAAACAGTACATCTCCTGTCCAAAGCACACCATATTTGGCATTGTAAAAAATGACGTGGCCTGGTGTATGTCCTGGTGCAAAACGCACTTCAAACTCTTCATCCCCTAAGCTTAACTTTTCGCCACCCTCTAACCATTGATTGACATGAACAGGCTCAGGAATTGGAAATCCATAACGGGCAGATACTTCTTGAATCATTTCTAACCAAAACAGGTCTTCTTTATGCGGACCAATCACAGGCACATTCCATTCTTTGACCAATGCACCTACCGCACCAGCATGATCCAAATGACCATGTGTTAACCACAATGCTTTGACTGTCAGTCCTAATGCTTCAACTTCTTGTTTTAATTTCTCAGGCTCACCACCAGCATCAATCAATACCGCTTCTTTGGTTTCCGAATCCCAAACAATAGAACAATTTTGGGCGAATGCAGTAACGGGTACAATCTTGACTTGTAACATGATAATTTTCCTAAAAAACCCTATACCTGTAAATGAAACTTGAGTGTATTCAATTGAGTCTGTAAAAGTTGCTCAAATAAGTCAATATGATCCGCACGGCTATTTAATGCAGGAATGTAAGCATAGTGTTTGCCCCCTGCTTTTAAAAATAATTCAGCATTTTGAATCGCCAGCTCTTCCAAGGTTTCTAAACAATCTGCCGAAAATGCAGGGCTTAACACTTGAACAGATTCAACACCTTGCACTGCCCACTCTTGTAAGAGCTGGTCGGTATAAGGTTTTACCCATTCTTGTTTGCCAAAACGGGATTGGAAACTGATCGCCCATTGGTCGTCTCTTAAATTCAACAGCTGTGCCACCTTAAGTGCAGTGATACGACAACGCTCTGCATAAGGATCACCTTTATCTGCATAAGGCTGTGGGATCCCGTGAAAAGACATCAACAGTTTAGTGGCTGGTCCATATTGCTGCTGATAATCACGCACACTGTTGGCTAGCGCCTGAATATAAAGTGGGTGTTGATAATAATCTCGAATAAAACTTAAACCCGGGATATTGCGTTGCTTTAACAACCATTGTGCAACGGCATCATATAAAGGGGCGGTTGATGTTGCCGAATACTGTGGAAATAACGGAAAAAGAATAATATGGTCATACTGCTTGTTTTTCGCATCATTCAATACAGCATCAATACCTGGTCGCCCATAGGTCATTGCTGGCACAATCTCTAAATCTAAATCAGCATTGGTACTTATTAATTTTTTTTGTAGCGATTCAACTTGTTCAAATAGAATTTCACGCATAGGTGAATCATTTGACCAGACTTGTGCATAAGCTTCAGCAACACGCGTTGGTCGAAAAGGCAGAACAAATGCATTTAAAATAATTGCCCATAAAATTTTGGGAATTTCGATGACACGCTGATCTGATAAAAACTGCTTTAAAAAAGCCCGAACAGCTGGAGCTGTAGGCGCATCTGGTGTCCCTAAATTGGCAATAATAATCAGAACTTTAGGTTTAGATAAAGACATTTTCACCCGATTTACAGAATAGTTTATCTCGTATGATCAGCTTAACAGAGTCTTTATCTAAACAAAATTTTTTATCTTGACTCACTCAATTTATTTAACTTAAAAAATTGAAGAGCGACTGCTAATACGTTGTGAATTTTCAAGTAATTTTACGCATTTATCTGTCATCTGCCATAGCATACGCTGACGATCATCACGCCCCACAGGAATGATCCATTCATTTTGACGGACTTGCTGCTTAATCGTATGCAATGAACGCACATTAATCTGCGCTCTAGACACAGCATGGGCACGTGGCATCACCACTTGTGCGTCGGTTAAACCCGTATTATTCAAATATTCGTTTAAGACTTTAGAGAAAAAATCCTCAGACGTCGGTTGTCTAAATTCAACTGATAAGATTTTTAACAGCTCAGCCCAAGTCATCTCACGCGCTGGCGATAACTCTTTAAAATTACCATCTTGATAGGCATGCATTCGATAATCAAAATTAAACACTTCATGTAATGAAACTTTGGGTAAAGTTAAAAATGGATCTGCTTCTTTTTTCCCTTGCTCTACGGAAATATGCGCCAACTTCGCTTTTAAACGATCAATCTCATCTTGTAGGACTTGAATATTCTGAGGTCTTACCCATCCTACAACAGGATAGCGCTCTAGCATTTGTGGCATATATGAACGTACCGCAAGTTCTAAATCTCGTAAAGTTCGATAGCTAACGACTTGCTCAACTTCTTTTTGTAGTTGATGTCTAAATTCATTAAACTTTTCTTTTAGCAGCGTACTTTCTTCTTTTAAATGCGGTTCGCGAAATTCAGGACTCTCATGCATAAATACAATAATTGGTTTCTGTTTGGTCACCGCATAAATATATTCAAGATGTAAATAACTCACCCCTGAAACAGATTGTTCACCGTACTGACTCCCCAACAACAATAAAACGTAATCACAGTCATCTATCTGACGACGTGCAAATGCGGTACTTAATGGTGTCCGTTGTTCTAATCCCCAAGAAAAAAAACCCATCCCTATAAGGGTTTGTGACACGACCATCCGTTCTGGCTGCATTTCTTTGCCAGATGTTGTAATAAAAACTTGATACCGTTTATCGAGCATAGGTTAACCCATTCTTGTCACACCCTACTTAAATCCATCCATGAGCTTTAAGTTGGATATGCCCTACACTTATGAAAATATATTAAATCTGTTCAATATTGAAAGAATTAGCCGAGTTTTTCAACAATATTTTCTACAGACCATGTAATTTTTGGTTGTATGAGATGTTTGATGACATTTTCTAATTGTTTTGCATTTTCCCCACTCACAAAACATTGTAAACGCACCCCTTTTTCTTGCAAGCTACTTGATATTAACTCATTTTTTAACAATATACGCGCCGTTTGTCGTGCAACCGCTAATCCAGAATCAATTAAGTTAAGCTGAGGGCCGTATAATTCTTGAATACTTTGTTTTAAGTAAGGGTAATGGGTGCAACCCAACACCAAATAATCTGAACCTTTGGCAATGACTGGATCTAAAACCTTTTGCAGGCTATGTTTGCATTCCAAACTGTTATAACGTCCAGATTCAATCAAGGGAACCAGTTCAAGATTGGTAATCGTCAGTACTTCAACATTGGCAGGTTCTGCAAAACGCTGCATCACATCTTTGATCAATTTTCCACGAAAAGTGGCAGGTGTAGCCAAAACTGAAACCACTTTAGACTGGGTTTGTAGCACTGCTGGCTTTAAAGCAGGCACCAGCCCAACAATAGGAAAGTTTTCACCATAATGATCACGTAAATAATCCAGACTAAATGCTGAAGCGGTATTACATGCCACAACTGCGATTTTACAACCTTGACGATATAACCACTCGATTGCTTGCGCAGTTAATTCACGAATATTTTGATCCGTCCGTGGGCCATAAGGGACATGTGCAGTATCGGCATAATAAACAATACGTTCATTTGGCAAATAATTGGCAATTTCCTGTGCAATAGAAAGCCCACCGATACCTGAATCAAAAATACCAATCGGGGCATCTGCCAAGGCTTTTGGCATTGGATTTTCTAGAGGAGAGAGAGGAAGAATCGCGCTCATTTGATCCACTATTGGCATACGGTAAAAATAATTAACAAGATTAAACCTCAAGTCCCTAATTGCAAGTGAAAATCACCACTTTCTAAAGATAAAATGGTATCTCCTTGTTCATTTTCAAGCAATTTCCCATATTCAATCAGATGAAAAAAAGCAGAACGTTGAATCAAGGCATTTATCCCGAAACGAATATGTACATAAGGTCTTAACTCACCTTGATATTCACGCATAAATATAGGGTGTTCTGGATCAATCAGTGTAATGTCTTGATTGGTGGTGGTCACTTGTAGATAGACCTGCCCATCGAGATTCACCTGATCAACTTGATTGACCAATAAAGGTTCATCCTCAACTTGAATTTCAATCTGTTCAACTGGGGTTTTTAAATAGAACTTTCCATCTTCTTTCCAAAGTACTTTTGTAAACAGGTCTAAAAGCGCTTGGCGTTTGATCAATTGACCTTCGTGCCACCATTCTCCATTGGCTTTTACTATCAAATCCATTTTGCCACAATGCTTTGGCTGCCACTGCTCTAAAGGGGGTATTGACCTTTTGTGACCCGCCTGTACATCTTTTAAGTATTGTGCAATGCTCATTAAGTTTTTATTATCAGAATCTGGCTGATTTTGAGCCGCTGATGTTGAATTATTTTGATTTACCATGGTTTATGCCTTGCTGACTTAAAAATAATACGACTCAGCCAATTGGCTAGATTAGGGTTTCTAACTATACTAGCGCAAAATATATTATTGGTACGAGCGTTAATTCGTATCACGGAATTTTTAGAACACTCATGGCAGCACCGATTTATTAATTCCCAATAAATGCTCACGGTTGCCACCCTTAGAAATATGAGGAGTCCTACATGGAACACATCGAACGTGAATCGATGGAGTTTGACGTAGTGATCGTAGGCGCAGGCCCTGCGGGTCTTTCTGCTGCGATTAAAATTCGTCAATTAGCT
>NZ_JBZAYK010000002.1:0-96546 GCF_058242925.1 Acinetobacter sp. LipI_19 | reverse complement strand
CAACAAAGCAATTGGGTAAATGAAAATAAAGCAGATTCAAATAACCCAGAACGCCAAGCCAATCAATTGGTACTACAACGCCGTAATATCACCACTGTTCCTGAATACCACCCACTACAACACCGTCCAAGTACCCATCCACAACGTGCCAAAGTGGTTGGGCCAAGTGGAGAAGAAATCCATGTCGATGAATGGGGGCGCATTAAAGTTCGCTTCCTATTTACCCGAAATGAAGACCACAGTCATGATGGTGGTGCAGGGAGCAATGACAACGACACCGATTCCGCTTGGGTGGATGTACTGACCCCGTGGGCAGGTGAAGGCTATGGTGCACGGTTCTTGCCGAGGATTGGTGAGATTGTCGTGATAGATTTCTTTGATGGCAATATCGATCGACCATTTGTGGTGGGGCGTATCCATGAAGCACAACGTAGCCCAACGAAATTTGATGACAAAGGCCAATTGCCTGATACTAAAAAACTGGCAGGGATCAAAAGTCGAGAAGTTAAAGGCAGTGGCTATGGCCAGCTTAGATTTGACGATACCACAGACCAAATCAGCAGTCAGCTACAAAGTAGTCACGGTGCGAGTCAACTTAACCTCGGTAATCTGAGTCATCCTAAAGAAACCGAGACCAGTGAAGGACGAGGTGAAGGCTTTGAACTAAGAACAGACCAATGGGGTGCAGTACGTGCAGGGCAAGGTCTACTACTCAGTACCTATGCTCAAGATTCAGCTTCAGGCAATCATCTTGATGCGACCGCCGCCAAAAGTCAGTTAGAAAGCAGCCTAAATAACTCTAAAGCCTTAAGTGAAGTTGCCAAGAATCAGCAAACTGATCCTTTGGAAGTGTTGGAAAGAATCAAAGGATTTATCAATACACTAGACCAACAAGATCCGAAAAAAGCAGATGCATTTAAGTCTGCGGTGATGATGTTGGCTTCCCCTAATTCGATTGCACTTGCCAGTAACGAAGATATTCATCTTTCAGCAGATGGGCAAATCAGTCATACCGCAGGCGACAGTATCAACCTAAGTACACAAAAGGCTTTGATTGGGCATGCCAGTGCTAAGATCAGTCTTTTTGCGGCACAGGAAGGGGCAAGGTTATTTGCTGGAAAAGGTAAAGTTGAACTTCAAGCTCAAGATGGTGGTGCAGATGTGATTGCACGCAAAGGGATTCAAATCATTTCGACCGAAGACGCGGTTTATATCATTAGTCCGAAAGAGATTAAGTTGATTGGTGATGGTTCTGAATTAAAGATTAATGGCTCAGGGGTATTTTCAACTACAGGTGGTTTGTTTCAGGTGAAGTCGGGGCAACAGAAGTTTACCAGTGGTGCGAAGATTAATTCAGACATTCCTCAGCTTCCTATTTGTGAAATGCGTGTTTCTGGTGCTGCGGCAAAAGGTGATGCTTCTGTGGAGCTTTCATAATGTTATTAGAGCCTATACATCCAAAAGAGGTGATTGAGTATGATTACGTCATTATTGACCCGAATCTAAATGCGCAATATTTTTATGAAGTGGAAGCTCAACTTAAGTCTTTAGCACCAGATTATGCGAAGAATGTACAGCATGTTTTTCCGTATTTATTGCGCTTAAATTCAGTTGATGCTTCGCTTGTTGATGAAATAAAGCAACATGATCAAAATCAGATCAAAGCAGAGCTTTCCCCTTTTTTTCTGATGATGTTTAAAAGTGTTCCAACTCGAGAACCTGATATTGTTGATCACTTAAAACAAAATTTAGTCTATGAAGTAGGCACTAAGAAGTATTTGTATCGGTTTTTTGATCCGAAAATTTGGATGTTACTCAATTATTTTGAGAGTCAGGATTTTTTATGGATCAATAAATATTTTAAAAATATTGAATTTAATTTCTTAAATGAAACATTGTGCTTTGACGCTGGATCTGAGGGTGATTTTATTCAACAGCCTGATCATGATTTATTGGAAAAAATCAGTGTAAACAATAGAGTGTTTGAAAAGTTAAAATTCAAGACTGAGGATCTGCCAGCATACTTTTTGAAAGTAAATCAGATTTTTAATTATGCAAACTTAATAAAAAATAAAGGAATTTTGACCAAGGATGATGCTGTAGCATCCATTTTTCATGCAGATTTAATCGGCGAGAGTTTTCTTGAAACCCACTTTTTTCAACGTTTAACAGAAAGTCCCAAAGGCTATGAACAAGCAAGCAAACAGCTTTCAACGTCTGAGTGGGATGATTTTTTTAAAAAACAAAATATTGATGATGAAAATTTAAAAAATAAGGTGGTGTATGGATTCTAAGAGTTGTGATTTTTGTAAAAGAGATATTGGCTTAAAGATTTTTGTGAATCGCTATATATTTTCATCAACAGGTGCAAATAATTCACTTGATGACGATGCAAATCAAAAAGAATTATATAACATAGCAGATATAAAATCACAGATTGATGAATATTTATCGAGTTTAGAAGAAACCAAGTTTAATTTTATTAACTCCTATAAGCCATCTAGTCCTCAAGCTTCAACAGCCGCGTCAGCTTTAGAAGCATCCAGTCATGATTCAACTAATAATCCTGAAGTAAAAGTTGAGCCCCTGCCTACGATTGAGGTTACAGCTACAGAGGCTAGTTATAGCTATCCTAAACATAAAACTGAAACATCAATGGAACAGTATGGTTTTAAAGGAAGCACTTTAAGAAAAGGTTTTTTATATGTTTTCATAAAGCATTTAAATCAATGGCAAGAATATAAAATTTCTGAAAAGGGTTTTTTAAAACGTATTAATGAATCAAATTATGATCAAGATTACTCATCTAGACCCTTAGTTTTAATGGAGCAGGGTGATGAGCCTTGCATGAATATTAAGCATAGAGCAAATGCTTTAACGATCGTTGTACCCAAACCCAATGAAGCTTCTTTTGTATATTTCAAATATTCTGAAAACGCATGGAGCAAAGCAACGAAGCTGAGAAACAAGTCACCTGAATTTTACGAAAAATATATGGATAAATTTGACGTAAAAAAATTTATTGCAGGACAGTACGCAAAAGGCACATTTCCAATGCAGACGGGAATTGAGAGTTTTTGTGCAGATTCTAAGACAGAATGGGTGGCTGGCGAAAAAGGTCAAGGAACTCTAGAAAACAGTCTGTTAAAAAATAATATATCAAAAGATTTATTTTCATATTCAGAGTATTTTTCCTATCTGTCAGGGAAGACATCTAAAGATATACTTGAAAACACTTTGTCTCAAAATGAAGATATTAACCAAGTTAAAACTAATAATTTAGCTTATAGATTATTTTCAGACTCAAGTTTGGATGATTCATTTCTTAAAGAGCATACCAAAGAGGAGCTCACCGCGGCTTTGTCAAATGATGCAAAAGCAAGAATACTTTTTGGCGCTGTATTTGCGATTGATGACCCTGTTGGCGTAGTGATGGATATTTCAGCTCAAGTTGCAAATCAAATGATGAGTGACGAAGATTATACTGATGATGAAAAAACCGTAAATACATTAGAAGTGTTAAAAAATAACTTTGGGATTAATGATTATCCTTACTTTACCAATGACGAATTAAAAAGAAATGAGGAAGCGAAACAAAAAATTCGTATGTATGGTGGGCAAGGAGCAATGATTGGTGGACTCATTGAGGACGTGTGGGATGATAAAAAAACAACAGAAGAACTCAATGCTAAGGAGCGAGCCCAAAAAGCAGCAGAACAAAAAGTAAAAAATCAAGAATGGAATACAGAATATGTCCAGCATATTGATTCAAATAGATTTAATGCAGGTTTAGCCACGCTTAAGCAGAAAAAACAAGTGCAGGCAGGCTATGCGGATACGCTCGATGGAATAGGTCAGGAGTTTCTTAAGGAAAGCGTAATTGCGGACCATTTTTTCTTTAACCAAGAAAAAGATAATTTAGTTGATGGTGTTTCTCTTGGCATGTGTGTCAATCTAGTTTTAGAAAGTAGCAAATTATGTCCAAAAATGAATAAATACATGGGGCAGTACTTATATAACACTCGAGATCCTAATAATTATTTTTTAAATTTTCTTGCTTTAAATTCAAATGGACTTCGTCAAAAGTTAAATGAACAAATTAATAAATGGTCGCTGACTAATTTAAATGGAGCTTTTGCTACACAGCCTTTTGGGGATTTCATCAATTCCTTTCATGGCTTTTTAAGTACAGCTCGAACGGAAGAATTAAAATTTACATTGTTGACGAATATCAGCAAAGCCTTTTTAAACATCACAGGCTTAACACCGCCCAATGCTTTAGCCGCTCATCCATTACAACCCTTGATGATTTCAATGTTTAGTTTGTCAGAAGTCAAGTCTGAACGTATTACTTTTACGAGCAAAAGCGATTTTAACTCGAAAATGCGAAATTATTATAGATCACATCAAAATATCGTCGGCAAAGATAATGGTCTAGGAAATGTTATAAAAAATAGTGATTGGAACTATCTATATGATAAATACAAACATCTTAAATATATCGATGTGCCTCGTTTAGAAGTAAATCCTGAGTTTGAGAAAAATTTACCGAAAAATTTTAGAGAGGCTGTAAAAAAGCATGCTGAGTTATTAAAAAAACAAAGTACGATGAATGTGAGCGTTATTGCTGAAGATGCCATAGAGCCAAGCCCAAGCTCAGATTATTTTAAATTCTTTATGATTAAAGTCGCAATTGTTGGTTTACAAGGCTGGGCAATTTGTACTGTTTTTAGTCAAAGTTTTGACAATAAATATGAAAAAGTTGGTCGCAGAAGTGCTGCTGTGATTGGTCTAACCATGTCCACTGTAGAAGCAGTGGGCGCACTGTTGAATTCAAGTGATAAAATCACGTCACAATCTCGGCTGTTAAAGTCAATGAATAGTTTTATTTTAAAACTCACTACAGATGATAGAAGCGTTTTAGCAGGAAAAATTTGGCGAGGTTTTGGATTATTTGCAGGATTAATTTTTGGTGGTTTTGATGTATATAATGGGGTTAACGCAAGTCTTAATGGAGAGTCTACTTATGGTTTTATTTTGGCCGCTAGTGGTGTTAGTGTAATTATAGGCTCAGTAATGATTTTTATGCTTAATCCTTTTGGATGGATTGCAATTGCTTTAGGCATCATTCTTTCTTTAATTGCCTATTTTGTAAAAGAGAACAATATTCAAATATGGATACAACGATGCCTACTATCGACCAATACTGAAAAGAAAAGATTTAGCGATATCTTCGAGCAAACAGATCAGTTAAAGACGGTAATGTGATGAAAAGTAAAATTAAAAAACATGTGTTTGGTTATGATGTGTTTAAAGAAAACATACCTTTTTCAAAATTAGATAAAGGTGATGTACTTTTAAATCCTCATGATGAATTTAAACGCAATCATAACTGGTCTTTTCTAAGAATGAATGATGATTATATTGAACTGATCGATCAATCTTATGCAAGATTGGGTAAATCACTTAGTATGTTTGTTTTTATATCACCTTTAGTTCTTTTCTTAATTGGTTGTTTAATGTATATGTTGATCAAACCATTTTATAGTGAAGGGATTTATAAATATATATTTGTTATATTTGTTTATTTATTCTTATTGTTTTTTACTTTATATGGTTTTTTGAGTCCATACTTTAAATATGATCATAAGAAACCGTTATGTAAACCGATCTTGTTTAATCGAAAAACAGGTAAAGTATTTTTTTATTTAACTGATGCTGAGTATATCGAGCGAGATTGGAAAGATGTTGTTTATGTTATGGGGACAAGTTTTGGTCTTTCAGGATTTACCTTAAGAGAGCTTAGAGCGCATATTGTAGATGATGGCCTGTTAAAACATACCTTTGTTATTGGCTTTCCAATGATTGGTTGGGATAATACCCAAGGCTTATGGTCATTTATATGTCATTTTATGCATAAAGGACCAGCAGAACTTTATCCAAAGCCTAATCCGATGTATGGAACAATAGATCCGTTTACACAATTAACGTTTTGCCAACAGGTCGTTGGAGCAAAAGAAAGTTATCGAGATACATGGAAGTCATTTCGAATCATTTATCATGATAACTGGGTTCCTGCCTTATTTTCCTATCCTTTCGATGTATGTAATTTTATTGCAAGACGAATATTGCTCAATATAAAACCTCTACCTGTATGGAATAAAGAAGTCATTCTTAAGAATAAAATGGAACAACAACGTCCAGAGGAAATCAGCTTTAAAGACAACTTTGAATTTAGTATGTTTGAGATGAAAGATAAATGATAAAGCGCGTAAGCGCTTTGATCTTTAATGATTAAAATGAAAATTATATTTTTTTGTGAGCTTAATATTTGGAAGCATCAGTAAAATGGTTACATAATGAAAAGTAAAATTAAAAAACATGTGTTTGGTTATGATGTGTTTAAAGAAAACATACCTTTTTCAAAATTAGATAAAGGTGATGTAATTTTAAATCCTCATGATGAATTTAAACGTAATCATAACTGGTCTTTTCTAAGCATGAATGATGATTATATTGAGCTTATTGATCAATCTTATGCAAGGTTAGGGAAAGGAATCAGTCTTTTAGTTTTATGTTTTCCTGTATTGTTATTAATATTTCATATCCTATATTTGTATTTTACACTTGGTGGAGGTCCTAACGAGTCTATTTATTTTTCAATATTTGTCGTTATTTCTGCATTGATTACCTTCTTTTTACCACTATACGCATTTTTGAATCCTTTCTTTAAATATGATTATAAAAAGCCAATATGTAAACCGATCTTGTTTAACCGAAAAACAGGCAAAGTATTTTTTTATTTAACTGATGCTGAGTATATCGAGCGAGATTGGAAAGATGTGGTTTATGTGATGGGGAATAGCTTTGGTCTTTCAGGTGCACCTTTAAGAGAGCTTAGAGCGCATATTGTTGAAGGTGGTCTGTTAAAACATACTTTTGTCATTGGCTTCCCGATGATGGGTATATTCCGTACCCAAGGCTTATGGTCATTTATATGTCATTTTATGCATAAAGGGCCAGAAGAATTGTATCCAAAGCCTAATCCGATGTATGGAACAATAGATCCGTTTACGCAATTAACATTTTGCCAACAGGTCATTGGTGCAAAAGAAAGTTATCGGGATACGTGGAAATCATTTCGAATTATTTATCATGATAATTGGGTTCCTGCTTTATTTTCTTTTCCTTTTGATCTTGGTAATTTTATTGCAAGACGAATATTGCTTAATATAAAGCCTCTACCTGTATGGCATAAAGAGGTTATCCTTAAAAATAAAATGGAACAACAACGTCCAGAGGAGATCAGCTTTAAAGACAACTTTGAATTTAGTATGTTTGAGATGAAAGATAAATGATAAAGCGCGCAAGCGCTTTGATTTTTTGGAATTAAAAAGAAAATTATATTTTTTGATAGCTTGATATTTGGAAGCATCAGTAAAATGGTTACATGATGAAAAATAAAATTAAAAAACATGTGTTTGGTTATGATGTGTTTAAAGAAAATATAGCTTTTTCAAAATTAGATGAAGGTGATGTACTTTTAACGCCGTATGATGAATTTAAACGCAATCATAACTGGTCTTTTCTAAGGATGAATGACGATTATATAGAGCTTATAGATCAGTCTTATGCAAGACTTGGGAAAGGATTGAGTCCATTTATATTTTCATTCCCTCTGATTTTAATTGCATTATATTTTTTATATTTATATTTTAGTCTTGGTGGTGATAGTAATGATTCTATTATTATAACTTTTATAATTGTAACTTCTGTTATTTTCATAATATGGTTTTGCATTTTTGTTTTTTTTCGTCCTTTTTATAAATATGATTATAAAAAAACGTTATGTAAGCCGATCTTATTTAACCGAAAAACAGGTAAAGTATTTTTTTATTTAACTGATGCTGAGTATATCGAGCGAGATTGGAAAGATGTTGTTTATGTGATGGGGACAAGTTTTGGTCTTTCAGGATTTACCTTAAGGGAGCTTAGAGCGCATATTGTTGAAGATGGTATTTTAAAACATACCTTTGTCATTGGCTTTCCAATGATCGGTTGGGATAATACCCAAGGCTTATGGTCATTTATATGTCATTTTATGCATAAGGGACCAGCAGAACTATATCCAAAGCCTAATCCGATGTATGGAACGATAGACCCGTTTACGCAATTAACATTTTGCCAACAGCTCATTGGTGCAAAAGAAAGTTATCGAGATACATGGAAGTCATTTCGAATCATTTATCATGATAATTGGGTTCCTGCTTTATTTTCTTTTCCTTTTGATCTTGGTAATTTTATTGCAAGACGAATATTGCTGAATATAAAGCCTCTACCTGTATGGCATAAAGAGGTTATCCTTAAAAATAAAATGGAACAACAACGTCCAGAAGAAATCAGTTTTAAAGACAACTTTGAATTTAGTATGTTTGAGATGAAAGATAAATGAAAAACCCATGGTATTTTGTTCCTCGTACTAAGGTGGGAGAAAGTGTAAAAAAGTATCAACTTTTTAAACTGGATACTTTTGAACTCAAACGGGTGATCAATCATAATTTTTCAGTTGTTCAGATGAACTCTAACTTTATTGAATTAACAAATAAAAATTATGCTTGGAAGGGAAAGATCGTAACAATTTTTCTCCTTGTCGCACTTCCTATTTTAACTTTAACTATTTATCTCAGCATATTTTTTTTAAAAGATGGTGTAGAGGATGAGGTATTTGTCATACACACCAGTGCAATAATTGTAATATGTAGTGCTCTTTATATATTTATTACGATGTTTATTTCTTTTTTAAAATTCGATTTTTTAAAGCCTCTTTATTTACCAGTCGTAATAAATAGACAAAAAAAGACAATGACTGTGTGTTCTGATGGGAATAACACCACTCAGTTTTTATTAAACGATTTGTATTTTGATATCGTTCATTCACAAGGTGTAGTGGGACTACCGCTATATGAGTTACATGCCTATATACTTGATGGTGAAGTGATAAAACATGATATACAGTTGGGTACACCCAATATTCATAAAGACTATATAGAAGGCTTTTTACTATTTATAAAAACTTATGCAGAACAGGGACCTGAACCACTGTACTATAGAAAAGGGATAGATGATCCTGAGCAAGATTATAAAAGTAAATTAACATATTGTTATGATATTCAAGAGAAAAAAGAATCCTTTAAGCAAAGTTGGCAAACCGTGTTTATCAATCATTTTCAGACACCACTCTATGCGCTTATTTTTGCTTTACCTGAATTTGTTCGGTTCTTTGGGCGACGAATTACAGTTGTTTTTTCAAAACCATTTTACTGGAGTGAACAGCTTAAAAAAGATAATTCCGTAGATGAAAATGATCCCTATATAGTGACAGCAAAAGACAATTTAAAATTTGGTTTCTTTAGCGTGAAAGATAAATAAAAAGATTAAAATTAATTTTTATCTTAAATTATATTAATAGGTTAACTATGCTAAATGGCACTTTACAATACCCAGTTTATAAGAATGATAGACATCTAACCCCAAAAGAAAAGGACAACATTCTTTCCAAAAGAGCCACTTATAAATCAAATATTTCTCATAGCTATAATTTTATAAAAATGAATTCTACCTATATGGAATGTGTGAATAATAGCTTTTTCTTAAAGGGGAATTCTTATTCTAATTTGCTCGGTGTTTTTTTTGTAGCAGTTCCGGTTATTTTAATTGTTTGGCTTATATTTTTTTATATTACAGTAATTCGTGATGCTGAAAGTTTATTAGCTTTTATAGTAGTTTTTTCTCCAATGCATATTTTATTTTTTTGTATTCTTTACGTTTTTTATAAAGGTTTTCAGAATTTTAAAAAGTATGAAAAATTAGGCTATAACTATTACCCAATCCGATTTAACAGAATAAATCAAAAAGTTTATGTTTATGATGTAAGTGGCCAAATATTCACAGGTGATTGGAGTAAAATTGACTTTATTTTAAATAGTCGACTTGGTGGATATGAAGGTACTTTTTGGGAAGTCAAAGGGTTTATCAAGGATAACAAAGATTTGATAGTTTATACCTTTGCCTTTGCACTCAGTAAGAATAAAAAACAAGAGACATTGGAGATATGGGAGTTTATCAAAGAGTATATGAATAATGGACCTGAGAAGCTTTATTTTAATAAAAAGGTTGCTGGTGTAATTCATCGCCTACCTGCTGAAAAGTTGAGTTATTGTCTAAACATTGAAGCACAGCCTGAGTCTTTAGAAACAAGTAAGGAAATCGTTGCATTAGATTATCAAAGTGAAATTCGATCATTCTACTCAAGAGCAATGATTAAAATTTTAGGCGCAACTCGGAATAAATTTATTCGTGCTGATAAACAACCTAAATGGCCTGATAATATTGAAGATGAATGCCAAGTTGATGCTACAGACCCCTATGTTGTTGATGCTTCGACAACATACCAACTTGATACTTTTGGAAAAATTATTAAGTAAAGAGCAATTTATTTAATTTTTTAAATAAATTGCTCTATTTGAATTTTATTAGTTTTGAATAGCACTAGAGTGAGTAAGAAAATTATTTCATAATTTTGATGAAATAATAATTATTTTGCAAAATATGAAACACAGCTATCAGCTCTAAATGGACTATTTAAATGAAAAACCCATGGTATTTTGTTTCTCGTACTAAGGTGAGCGAAAGTATAAAGAAATATAAGCTTTTTACTCTTGAAAAATGTGACTTAAAAAGATTTTTAAATCATAATTTTTCTGTTGTTCAAATGAATTCGACATTTATAGAATTTATTAATAAAGAGTATATTTGGATTGGAAAGTCATTTATTTATTCTTTAATAATAGGCATTCCAGTACTTGTAATGAGTATTTTCTTTATATATTTGATTTTTTTTGACTATGGTGAAATAGATTATATTATGTGGTTTGGAGCTCTATCTATTTTTATTGCAAGCTTATACATTCTAATAACGATGCTTCAGCCGTTGATAAGAAATGAAATCCTTAAACCTTTATACAACTCTATAATTTTAAATAGGAAGAACAAAGAAATAACTTTCAGTAAAAGTAATGAAATCCTGCAACTCAAATTAAGCGATCTTTATTTTGATATAGTCCAATCTCAAGGTGTTGCAGGACTATCTTTGTATGAGTTACATGCCTATGTACTTGATGGTGAAGTGATAAAACATGATATACAGTTAGGGACACCGAATATTCATAAAGATCATATAGAAGGTTTTTTACTATTTATTAAAACTTATGTAGAACAAGGTCCGGAACCACTATATTACAGAAAAGGAATAGATGATCCTGAGCAAGAAGTTCTGAGTAAATTAACTTATTGCTATGATATTCAAGAGAAAAATGAACCATTCAGTCAAAGCTGGCAAACAGTATTTATTAATCATTTTCAGACGCCATTATTTGCAATTTTTTTCGCTATACCTGAGTTTTTTAGATTCTTTGGGCGACGAATTACAGTTGTTTTTTCAAAACCATTTTACTGGAGTGAACAGCTTAAAAAAGATAATTCCGTAGATGAAAATGATCCATATATTGTGACAGCAAAAGACAATTTGAAATTTGGTTTTTTTAGTGTGAAAGATAAATAATAGAGCGCGAAAGCACTTTGATTTTTAAAAATTAAAAAGAAAATTATATTTTTTGAGAGCTTGATATTTGGAAGCATCAGTAAAATGGTTACATGATGAAAAGTAAAATTAAAAAACATGTGTTTGGTTATGATATATTTAAAGAAAATATACCTTTTTCCAAATTAGATGAAGGTGATGTACTGTTAAACCCTCATGATGAGTTTAAACGAAATCATAACTGGTCTTTTCTAAGAATGAATGATGACTATATTGAGCTTATTGATCAATCTTATGCAAGATTAGGAAAAGGGTTAAGCCTTTTAGTTTTTTTATCACCTTTAGTTCTTTTTATAATTAGTTACTTGGCTTATATGTTTATTAATCCATTTTATAACGAAGGCCTTTTATTATATATATTTATTTATTCTTATTGTTTTTTACATTATATGGTTTTTTGAGCCCATACTTTAAATACGATCATAATAAACCATTATGTAAACCAATCTTGTTTAACCGAAAAACAGGCAAGGTATTTTTTTATTTAACTGATGTTGAGTATATTGAGCGAGATTGGAAAGATGTTGTTTACGTAATGGGTACAAGCTTTGGACTTTCAGGTATACCACTCAGGGAGCTTAGGGCACATATTGTGGAAAATGGTATTTTAAAACACACATTCGTCATTGGTTTTCCTATGATTGGTATCTTTCGTACCCAAGGTTTATGGTCATTTATATGTCATTTTATGCATAAGGGACCAGCAGAACTATATCCAAAGCCTAATCCGATGTATGGAACAATTGACCCGTTTACGCAATTAACGTTTTGCCAACAGATCATTGGAGCAAAAGAAAGTTATCGAGATACATGGAAGTCATTTCGAATCATTTATCATGATAATTGGGTTCCTGCTTTATTTTCCTATCCTTTCGATGTGTGTAATTTTATTGCAAGACGAATATTGCTCAATATAAAGCCTCTACCTGTATGGCATAAAGAGGTTATCTCTAAAAACAAAATGGAACAACAACGTCCAGAGGAGATCAGCTTTAAAGATAACTTTGAATTTAGTATGTTTGAGATGAAAGATAAATGATAAATCCATGGTATTTCGTTCCTCATACTAGAGTCAGAGAAAGTGTAAAAAAGTATCAACTTCTTAGCCAGTGGTTTAAACTTGGTGCGGTTTCAAATAGATAATATTGTTTTGGCTCTAAATAACAATACAAAATATACTGGGCCAACCAATAAATGGATTAAAGACTTTATAGAAGCAAGAACAAGTTTGGAAGGGATTAAAATGTGGCCTTTACCACAAATTGCTTATAATCAGGATGATAGTATTTTTAAACAAGTCAAACTTATGCAGGGATATGATGAAAATAATGAAATTTTATATTTGGCGAGTGCTAATGATAAACCATTATTCTCAGAATCTGATAATGATACATACTTGACTTAAAAAATATTAAGGATTTTAGGGCATAATAAATATTTCCTAAAATCCTTTTATAGCTAAAAAATATGAGCTAAACGTTTAGATCAATGGGAGGATAGTTAATCTTATTTTTGTATTGGATTGGGGCTATTGGCCGCACATCTAACAGAGGTAGTATAGTAGGATAATTCATCATTTGGCTTTTTAGGTTCCATGAACATTCTTGAAAAAGTAAAGCCAAAAGCAGTCCGAATCATATATTCATCATTAATATTGGTACTTCTAAGTACTTTTGCAGTACCTGTCTCAGGCCCTTTGGGGTTTTTTTCAGGCGATTTTGAATAATAGTCAGGTGCATACCAATCAGCGACCCATTCTAAGTTTTCATTGATTAAATCGTAAAAACCTAATGGAGTAGGCTGATGGGCACCGAGTTGAGTGATGAGTATTATCGAATTCTCTGCAACAGTTTCTGTGAATGCTTGTTGTTGTTCATAACTATTAAAGTTTTTACCATATTCTACTTTACCATTATCGGTGGGATAGACCACTTGTTGTCCACGGTTACGAGCAGCATATTCCCATTGTGCTTCAGTTGGTAAGTCCATTGGCACATTTAATTGTTGACCTAACCATTGACAATAGTCGCGTGCTTGATACCAATTAAGCCCTGCAGCTGCATCTTTATATCTTTTACCTTGTAAATCAGGATCATTCATAACTTTGGGTTGCCCTGTTGCTGCACTATAAGTGTCTAAGTCTTCATAACTGGACTTATAAGTATTTAGGCTATAACTATCTAAAGTGACTTTGTGTAAAGGTTTACTATGACCATCGCCATCAAAGGGTAATTTTCCTTTATTGACGAGTTCACCGAAGTCCCCCATCATAAACGTTCCACCTTGTACAAAAATCATATTCTTTTTGGTTTTGTCTACCAGTGTTTTAATTCTTTGTTGTAACTCGACATCATTTTTTTCATTGAACTTTTTATCTGTTGAATTGGTATGTGTCTCGTTGGTGGTTTTTGCACAAGCAGATAAGGCTAAGCTCGAGAGTAAAATAGCGATTATATTATGTTTCATTATATTGTTTTAAATTATGGAGTTGACTAAATATAAATCAATCATAAGGTAAATTGAATCTTTCGGAAAGAGCGTTTGTGTTATTCAAATGGTAATTTTAAAAAAAGCCCCTCAGGGCTTTCTCATCTCAACACATTCTTAAGGTAATTGCTTAATCGGACTACCACCCAAAGCTTGCATCAAAGTGACATAAGCATTGTATTGGCTTTGCTTGGCTTGGACTAAAGACAAACGAGCACTACGCGTGGTTTCTTGAGCATCCAAAACATTTTTTAAAGCAATTGCACCATTACGATAGCGTACATTGGTCAAACGTTCTGTTTTTTCCGCAAGTTCCAAGTTCTTTTGTTGAAAGGCGACTTGTTTATCTAGCTCAGTACGATTCGACAATGCATTTTCAGTATCTGCAAAAGCTTGGTACAAGGTATTGCGATATTGAACAATGGCTTTTTCATAGTCCAGTTCACTGATTTTTAAATTCTTTTGCATATCATTATATTGCAAAAACGGCAGGCTTAAGCTTGCGCCTAAAGTCAGTGCAGGATTTTTCAATAAATTTGTCAATGATGTGCTGGTTGAACCTAAACTCCCCGTCAAACTGATTGAAGGATAATAGCTGGCTTTGGTGGCATCTTTGGTCGCCAAAGATTCACGTAAACGCAATTCGGCTGCTTTTAAATCAGGACGGCGCGACAAAATATCTGCCGGCAAACCTGCTGAGATATTGGGTAGACTGATCTGCGGTAATTGCTGTGGTTCTTGAATATTTAACTGTTGCACAGGTATTTGTAATAACACGGCCAAAGCGGTACGTGTTTCAACACGTTGCTGTTCAATCTGACTTAAACTGGCTTTTTGGCTTTGTACCGATTGCTCAGCTTGAGTCAAATCTAGTCCTGAAACTGCGCCAGCGCGATATTGAGTACGCACCAATTCAAAGGTTTTTTGAGTAGCAGCTAGGCTTTGTTGGGCAGAGCTATAGCGTTCATTTAAGTAACCCAATTGCCAATATAAATTTGCGGTTGTGGCAATTAAGGTCTGCCCAGTCGCTTGTAAGTCTTGTTCAGTGGCTAAAGATTCCCACTTCGATGCTTCAGTTTGACGTGCTAATTTTCCAAACAAATCCACTTCATAACTGACACCCGCACTGAGTGATAGGCCTTTGGCAGCATCATCACCTGAATGAAGGTCAAAGCTATGGCCTGTAGATACTCCAGAATTAACACGAGGACCTTGTTGGTCACGCGCTAAGCCAGCTCTTAAACGGGCTGTTTGTAGGTTAATCCCTGCGACAGCCAAATCAGCATTACGTTGAATCACTTGATTGACCAGTTGATTTAACTGAGCATCACCAAATAAGGTCCACCACTGATCTGCATATAAATCTGCTTGAACGTGTTTAGATTTTGCATTGTCATAAACAAAACCATTTGGAAATTGCACAGCAGGGGCCTCGTATGGGGTTTTAACCACAGCGGCACAACCGACCAATGAACTCCCAAGAATCAAGGCACTTGCAAGTTTGCTTAAATTCATTTGCATTAATAATTTCCTTATTCTTCGGTTATTCACGCGAAAGTGCATCAACAGGATTGAGCTGTGCTGCATTGCGAGCTGGGATAAATCCAAATACCACACCAATCAAGGTTGAACATACAAATGCCGCAATGATTGAGGTGCTTGAATACGCCATTTGGAAACTGCCTTTGGCAATATGACCAATCAACTGTCCAATGCCTAAAGAGAGCAGGACCCCTAAGATACCGCCCAAAATACACACCAAAACAGCTTCGATCAGGAACTGTTGCAGAATGTCACTTTGCCGAGCACCTACAGCCATACGCACACCGATTTCTTGGGTACGCTCGGTCACCGACACCAACATGATGTTCATTACCCCAATACCACCGACAACCAAGGAAATCACCGCAATGGCTGAAACCAGTAAAGTCATGGTTTGAGTGGTCTGTTCAATGGTTTGACGAATACTGTCAGAGTTTTGAGTAAAGACATCCTGTGCGCCATGGCGTTGTTCCAACAAGCTTAAAATGGCATTTTCAGCAACTGCAGTTGGATATTCATCTTTAATACGCACGATGATGCTACGGACATTGGATTGGCCTAACATTCGGCTCATGACGGTTGAATAAGGCAGATAAACATTGAGACTGTCTGAGTTGCCCATAAAACCTTGCTGTGCATCAATCACACCAATGATTCGGCTTGGAACACTACCCAATAACAGCACTTGGCCTACTGGATTGGTACCATCTGCAAAGAAAGTCTTTTCAGTATTGGCATCAATCACCACATCCTGCGCTCGCCCAGTGATACTGTTTTTATCAAAAGCTTGCCCAGATTTAAAGGTCATACCACGCACATAGAAGAAATCAGCACTGACACCATTGACGGTTGCAGAAGCTTCTGTGTCTTTAAAACGTGCTGTTACGCTACTATTGACTGTTGGACTGACTGCTTCGACATAAGGTTGCTCTGAGAGTGCCTCAGCATCTGCTGGAACCAAGGTTTTAAACTGTGCTGTTTTCGAGTTATCACCAAAGCCACGTCCCTGAAAGACGGTAATGGTATTGGTGCCTAAACTGCTGATGTTATCAAGAATTTGCTTTTGTGAGCCATTGCCCAAAGCCACCACCGAGACCACAGATGCAATCCCGATAATAATACCCAGCATGGTTAAAAAGGTACGCATACGGTGGGCATTCATTGCCAGCAATGCCATACGAAAGGCTTCTGCAAAACGATCTAATGCAGAGCGCCATTTGGATGATTTTTTACGATTTGACTTAGGTTCTTGGTCGACAACAACATCAATCTCATCATCATGTTCGGGAACATTTGGCTTATCCGCGATGATGTTACCATCACTGATTTCAATGATACGTGTCGCATTTTTTGCCACATTCATATCATGTGTAACTAGGATAATGGTATGCCCTTTGGCATTGAGTTCACGTAAAATACGCATAACCTCGACACCACTGTGCTTATCTAGTGCACCAGTTGGCTCATCCGCAAGGATGACATCACCACCATTCATCAAAGCACGGGCAATCGAAACTCGCTGTTGTTGTCCACCCGAAAGCTGATTTGGACGGTTTTCAGTTTTTTCACCGAGTCCTAAGTCAGTCAAGATTTCATGTGAACGCTTTTGACGAACACTCGGATCCATACCAGCATAAATTGCTGGAACTTCAACGTTTCCTGCGGCATTTAAATCACCCAATAAGTGATAGCGCTGGAAAATAAAGCCAAAATATTCACGGCGTAATTGCGCGAGTTCGTCAGGTTCAAGTTGACCTGTTTCACGACCATTGACTTGATAACTACCTGATGTGGGTTGATCCAGACAGCCCAAGATATTCATCAATGTCGATTTACCCGAACCAGATTGCCCAACAATAGCAACCAGTTCACCAGGGTAAATTTTAAGGTTAATACTCTTTAAAATCTGAATAGTGGATTCACCCGCAGGGAACTCACGAATCAGATTACTGACCTCAAGTAGAGGTTTGATCTGATGATTGTTCTGATCCATGCTTAGAGTCTCATTGGGCCACTGTTTTTATTGCTTCGTTTTGCAGAGTCATTAGATGTATCTGAACCATCTGCTAGTACAACTTGATCACCTTCATTGAGACCACGTAGTACTTGGGCGGTTACACGGTTATTTAAACCAATTAAAACTTGTTTACGTTGAGCACTACCATCCGCCTGTAAAACGCGAACAATCGAAACCGAAGCTTTACCTTCTTCAATCAAAGTCTTTTCATCTGCTGTGAGTTCAAGGCGTTCTGGGCGATCAGCTGTATTTTGTCCATTTTTATTTGCTTGACCTTGAGGCGCAGATGCTGAACGAGTTGAATTTGCACCAGATGCACCTTTTGCGGATTTATTGGCACGTTGTGGACGGTTTGAAGACTGTAATGCCGCAGCAGGAACAGTCAGTGCATTTTTGGCTTCAGCAAGAATGATATACACCTGTGCGGTCATATCAATTCGGAGTTTACCGTCATCGTTTGGCACATCGAATAGGGCATTATAATAAATTGCTGTACTTGTTGATGATGAAGATGAATTGCTTGATGTTTCAGTGTTAATTGATTCTGGTGCTGGCTCTACTTGACGCAGTGTTGCATAGCGTTTTTTCTCACTATCCCCCAGTGTGGTGAAATAAACTTTTTGACCTTCTTGAACTTTCATGACATCTGCTTCAGACACTTGTGCTTTGATGGTCATGGTGTCCAATTTTGCAAGTTTCACAATCGTCGGTGCACTTTGGTTGGCGTTTACCGTTTGACCTTCCTCGGTCACAATGGCTACCACTGTGCCATCCATAGGTGCAACAATACGGGTATAACCTAAGTTTTCTTGTGATGTTGCAAGTGTAAGTTTGGATTGTTCAATTTGTGCATCCATCGAAGCAATATCAGCTTGTGCTGTTTTAAATGCCGCTAAGGCACTGTCATAATCTGCTTTAGACGTTGCATCTTGTGCATACATATTTTTTTGGCGGTTATATTCTGCCTCAGCTTTGGCTAAAGTCGCTTGTTTGGTTGTCAGTTGGGCCTGTTGATTTTTAATATTTGCTTCAGCCGTTTTTAAGTCATTGCTTTGACGCACTGAATCAATTTGTGCAATTAATTGACCTTGTTTAACTTGATCACCCAGCTTGACGTACATTTTTTTGACTTGACCTGAAACCTGGGCACCAACGCTCACCATCTTGGTTGCTTCTAAATCACCTGTTGCAAGAACCGCATCTTCAATATCACCACGTGTAACTTCTGAGGTGATATACTGAGGTTGTGTATTTTTAGGCTTTAACACGTACCATGCGATCGCTGCAATGATGGCAAGACAGACCGCTATAAGAATGGCTTTGGCTGGTTTTATTTTTGGCATAGCGATAATTTGGGCTGAGAGAAAAATTGATCAAATTATAATGAGGAAATAAGGATAAAGCGTGAATTTTTTAAAATAAATCGAAATGAGAATTATTCTGTATAATATTTGCCTAAGCATTGATAAATAAAGTTTTTCCACATAGTTCAGCAATACATTGTTGAATGATATGTTCTGGACTTTCTTTGCTGAGTCCTTTGATTGCAGCATCTACACGCAATAACAGTTGTGGCCAAGTTAAAAATGAATGTGGATTTAAGCGTCTAAGTGCTTGTTGATACAAAGAAATCTTGGTTTTCCAAATACCGAGCTGTAAGGCATTTTGTGGTTGTTCATACAACTGCATCAAAAGACGCATTTCTTTACTAATTGTCCATAAAATTAAACTGTTGGGTTCGCCTGACTCCACAAGATATTGGAAAATTTTAATTGACAGCGCCAAGTTTCCAGCAATCAACGCATCACTTAAATCAAATGTACTATAGCGTGATTGATCCTGTAGACATTCTTGTAAATGTTCAATTTCAATCTGCTTTTGATCAGGGAAGGTATCTGCAACACGCATCAGACTATTTTTTGCAGCCAATAGATTGTGTTCATGGTGCTGTTCAAGCCAAATCCAGGCATCTTGATTTAACTGGACACCAAGTTGATCTGCTTCGATTGACAATATTCGTTGGCGGTCTTGTGGGTAATTAGCGGTTAAAGCAACCACAACACCATTGGCCTCAACTGTTTGAAAGAAGCTTGACTTTAGGTTGCTCGAGTCTTGTTTAGGCATAATGATCACAAGTAGGTTGTGTTCATTATGCTGAATATAGTGTTTAAGTTGTTTGAGTCCATTGGCATCAGGTTTGATATTGCCATGGACTTCAAGTGCAAGATTTTGAGAAAATAAAGATAAGCTATTCAAAGCATTAAAGACATTTTTCCAGTCGGAAACGCTATTGAGATCATAGCGTTGTCTTTCTACTTCATGTTTTGCCCAGCTTTTTCTTAAAGCATCCAGTAGGTTTTGTTCTAAAAGTGGTTCTTGACCATGTAAAACCCAGACACCTCGCGCTTCATCAACACGTTTAAGGGCTTGTAAATAGTCAAGTTTCATAGAGTTATTGCGCTACAGGTTGGGTCGAAAGAGTACGTGCTTTAGGTAAGCGATTGGCTGCAATTTGACGCGACATTTGTTGTGCAATGTCATCAATCAAAATTTGGCTGAGATATTTATATTGTTGATCATCTGTGTTGACCGTTGCAACATCATATTGATAACTACGAGATGCATTTAAGGTCCGAGGTTCAGTAATCGGATTCCCTTGTTTATCTTCAATCTGGAAAGTAACACTTAGACGGAGTAGTGTTTCCACCAATTTACCATTTAACTCATGACGAACAGGCTTGTAGTCTAATACTCGTAATATATAAGCGTCACTTGAATTACTCAGTTGGACACCTGTTGCAGTTAAATAAACACTGAGTTTCTTCTCAAGATCTTCAGTATTTGCAGGCAATACTAGTTGTAATTTGGTGTAAACCAAAGGTGTTGCTTGGGCATTGGTGCCCTTTAAATGAAAGCCACAACCTACTAAGCCCGCACTTAGACCCAAAGTTAATACAACTGCAGCAACACGTTGAACTAAATGCATGCTTTGTCCTCATGAAATTCCATTGGATATGGAATATTTAATCTTTATAAATTCACGCCATTTTAGAATCAAAGCCCGTTGAATGACAACGGGCTTTGTTTGGGTTTTGTTTATTCTACTAAAGTCCCTTCTCCCTTAGGGAGAAGGTTAGGATGAGGGGAATGACCTCTCCCTAACCCACTCCTAGAAGGAGAGGGGATTTAAGCAGGAAATTAAACCACCAAATTCACAAGTTTATTTGGAACCACAATTTCTTTCTTGGTTGGACCCGTTAAGAATTGTTGAACCTCAGGTAATGCTTTAGCCAATGCCAATAATTCATCTTTCGATGCATCGACAGAGACTTCTAACTTGCCACGAAGCTTACCATTGACTTGAACTACGATCGTTTGTGTATTACGTGTTAATGCAGACTCATCAACCGTAGGGAACAGTACCGAAGTTAAATCGATATCGAACTCAGTCAATAAGGTCTGACTTAAGTGTGGTGCAAATGGTGCAAGTAAAGTTAATAAAGTGGTAATCGCTTCACGTGCTACAGCAACATCGTTGTCATCTTTTGCTTCAAACTTATTGCTGGCATTGAGTAGTTCCATCAAAGCTGCAATCGCAGTATTGAACGCATGACGACGTTCGATGTCATCACCCACTTTTTGAATCGTTTCATGAGTTTTACGACGTAGGTCTTGTGCTTCAGTGGAAAGTGTCGAAGCATCAATTGCTGTTGCATGGTTGCCTTTTTCAAGGAAGCCTGCAACTAAACGCCATACACGTTTTAAGAAACGGTTTGCACCTTCGACACCCGCATCAGACCATTCTAAAGATTGATCTGGTGGTGCAGCAAACATCATAAATACACGTGCAGTATCTGCGCCGTATTGGTCAATAATCGCTTGTGGGTCGATACCGTTATTTTTCGATTTCGACATTTTCTCTTGGCCACCAACCACAACGTCTTGACCATCACCTGAATATTTAGCAGAAAGTACACGACCTTTCTCGTCTTTTTCTAACTCAATATCCGCAGGATTAAACCAAGTTTTTTTGCCACTTTCCGCTTCACGATAGAAGGTATCCGCTAAAACCATACCTTGAGTCAGTAAGTTGGTAAATGGTTCATTGCCTTGTACCACACCCTCATCACGCATAAGTTTATGGAAGAAACGAGCATAAAGTAAATGTAGGATGGCATGCTCTACACCACCAATATATTGGTTTACAGGCAACCAAGATTTTGCAGCTTCAGGTTTAACTAAACCACCTGTGAAATCAGGAGAAGCATAACGCGCATAATACCAAGATGATTCTACAAAGGTATCCAAAGTATCGGTTTCACGACGTGCATCACCACCACAGCTTGGGCATTTTGTTTGATAGAATTCAGGCATTTTATTTAAAGGGTTGCCTGAACCATCTGGAACCACATCTGTTGGAAGAACAACAGGCAGTTGATCTTCTGGAACAGTAACTTGACCACACTTGTCACAGTTGATCATCGGAATTGGACAACCCCAGTAACGTTGACGAGAAACACCCCAGTCACGTAAACGGAATTGAACTTTAGCGCTGGCAAGACCTTGTGGTTCTAATTTGCTCAAAAATGCATCAAAAGCAGCTTGGAAGTCTAAGCCGTCAAATTCAGCTGAATTGACCAATTTACCTTCTTTAGAACCGTACCATTCTTGCCATTCAGAGGCAGAATATTCGGCATCATCTGAGCCTTTAGCATCAATGACTTGTTTGATTGGTAAGTTGAATTTATTGGCAAACTCAAAATCACGTTCATCATGTGCAGGAACGGCCATTACCGCGCCTGAACCATATGACATCAATACATAGTTTGCGATCCAAACAGGGATATCTTGACCTGTAACAGGGTGTTTAACTGATAAACCTGTTGCCATGCCTTTTTTCTCAGCAGTCGCAAGATCCGCTTCTGCAACAGAACCCATACGGCATTCTTCAATAAAGGCAGCAAGTTCTGGCTTGCCTGCCTCAGATTGAATCGCAGCAGCTTTGAGCGCTAGAGGGTGTTCAGCTGCAACCGCAACATATGTTACCCCCATCAAGGTATCGGCACGTGTGGTATAAACCGTTAAACCATCTGCATAAACTTCAGGATTTGCCGACGGGAAGGTTATGTCCATACCCGTTGAACGACCAATCCAATTGCGTTGCATGGTTAAAACTTGTTGTGGCCAACCGTCTTTTAATGTATCTAAATCGTCTAATAATTCTTGTGCATAATCGGTAATACGGAAGTAATACATTGGAATATCACGTTTTTCTACCAATGCACCTGAACGCCAACCACGTCCATTTTCAACTTGTTCATTTGCAAGAACAGTTTGGTCTACAGGATCCCAGTTTACTGTAGACAGCTTGCGATAAATCAAGCCTTTTTTATAGAGCTGTACAAATAACCATTGTTCCCAGTGGTAATACTCTGGTGTACAGGTGGCAAATTCGCGATCCCAGTCGACAGATAGACCAAGTTTCTTCAATTGATCGCGCATATATGCAATGTTTTCAAAGGTCCACTTTGCTGGCGCAACTTGATGGGCAATCGCTGCATTTTCAGCAGGTAAGCCGAAAGCATCCCAACCCATCGGTTGTAGCACAGTTTCACCTTTGAGACGGTGAAAACGGCTGATCACATCACCAATAGTATAATTACGCACATGACCCATATGCAGTTTGCCGCTTGGGTAAGGGAACATCGAGAGGATATAACGACGTGGACCTTCTACAGTGTCGGCAACTTTAAACGATTTGCGATCTTCCCAGTCTTTTTGGACTTGAGGCTCAATCGCATTTGCTTGATATTCAGGGTCAATATGAGTAGTCATAAATGTATTTGAGAATAATGGTTAAAAAACTGTGCACACAGCATAGCGCAAAATCCATCAAAAAGTGAATTTTGCGCGCTTTTAAATCTGAAAAACTTGTGATTTTACTTTTAATTTAATTATTGACTGGGGCAACACTAATAGGTGTATTTTGCCCATTTTGTGGTGCGACATTGGGCTGTTGTATATTCGGTGGGTTAACCACTGGTGCAGGAGTTACAGGTTGTGTACCTTGTGGTTGCCCATTTTGTGGCTGATTTTGGGGTGTATGCGGCTGAGTTGTTGGCGTTGGGTTGGTGGGTGTCGAATCTCCGTGATAGC
The DNA here is from genome assembly GCF_058242925.1 of Acinetobacter sp. LipI_19. Classification (NCBI taxonomy): domain Bacteria; kingdom Pseudomonadati; phylum Pseudomonadota; class Gammaproteobacteria; order Moraxellales; family Moraxellaceae; genus Acinetobacter; species Acinetobacter sp. LipI_19. Next base: position 72,685 of record NZ_JBZAYK010000002.1, on the reverse strand, counting down.
CATAAGTATTCACCTTGCTTTGACTACGCGCATTCTTCGGCGGCGGTGTGGTGGTGTAATGGGTAGAGCCTTTGCTGTCTACCCATTTATAATACTGTTTTGCATGACTGGCGCTGACCCCAATCACAGAGAATAAGACAAAAATTGTCGATACAAAAGCTGTGTGTGCAAAGCGTTGACGTTGTTTCATTTTATAAAACCTTTGAGTCATTTTTTATTCAGATAAAAACGAAAAATCATTCTGCTATCTAATATACATCGGATTGTTTTCGCTTGATCTGGGTATTTTAGAAATCGTATTTATTTTATACAGAAAAATAAAATTTTAAATAATTCTTTTGCAATTTTATTGGTTTATAAGTCTTTGAAAATTTTATTTATAAGACAACCAAAAAAAAGGAATAGTTTTAAAAATAAACGCTTGGTAAATAAACAATAAAAAGCCTGATAGAAACCTTGACTTTGTTCGCTAAAACTACAAAAATGCTTGCTTTAGTTTCAGATGTTTTTTTCGATCACCCTTCGAGTAAAAATATCAAAGCAAGCAATAACATTTTCTCTAAGCCGAGAAAATGACTCTACCGAAGCATGTTTATCCCAACATATTTCAGTGATTCATACAGCTCAAACAGCTGCGTGACGATTTATTTTTTTATTGCTGCAAAAACTAGTAAATATGTGTGCTATAACAGAGCGCACAATCAATGAATGAAACACAGTCTGTGTCTCCCATAGCGCTGTGGAATAAAGATTAGGGTGAATACGTTGGAACTTTTATCTGGTGGTGAAATGCTCGTTCGTGCATTGGCGGACGAAGGCGTTGAACATGTTTTTGGATATCCAGGCGGCGCAGTATTACATATTTATGATGCGCTATTTAAACAAGATAAAATCAATCATTACCTCGTACGTCATGAGCAAGCTGCTGGTCATATGGCAGATGCTTACTCACGTGTGACTGGTAAAACAGGTGTAGTACTGGTCACTTCTGGACCTGGCGCAACCAACACTGTAACACCAATCGCTACAGCTTATATGGACTCAATCCCAATGGTGATTTTGTCTGGACAGGTTGCCAGCCATCTTATTGGTGAAGATGCATTCCAAGAAACAGATATGGTCGGTATTTCTCGTCCGATTGTAAAACATAGTTTCCAAGTGCGTCATGCAAGTGAAATTCCTGCCGTTATTAAAAAAGCATTTTATATTGCTGCTTCAGGTCGTCCGGGTCCTGTTGTGGTTGATATTCCGAAGGATGTTACTAATCCTGTCGACAAATTTGCTTATGAATATCCTGAAAAAGTGAAGATGCGCTCTTATCAGCCACCTCACCGAGGTCATTCTGGTCAAATTCGTAAAGCTATTGATGAGCTTATTAATGCCAAACGCCCTGTGATTTATACGGGTGGTGGTGTTGTTCAGGGCAATGCTTCTGCATTACTGACTGAATTGGCGCATTTGTTGAATTACCCAGTGACCAATACGCTGATGGGTTTGGGTGCATTCCCTGGCGATGATGAGCAATTCTTGGGTATGTTGGGTATGCATGGTACATATGAAGCCAATATGAGTATGCATAATGCTGATGTTATCTTGGCGATCGGTGCGCGTTTTGATGACCGTGTAACCAATAATCCAGCGAAGTTTTGTACCAACGCAAAAGTGATTCATATTGATATCGACCCAGCGACGATTTCAAAAACCATTATGGCGCATATCCCAATCGTGGGTGCGGTAGAGCCAGTACTTCAAGAGATGTTGGTTCAATTGAAACAAATGAATGTTTCTAAACCAAACCCTGAAGAAATCTCGGCATGGTGGTCACAAATCAATGAATGGCGCAAAGTACATGGTTTGCGTTATGCGCCAGGTGAAAATGGCGTGATGAAACCACAACAAGTGGTTGAAGTATTAGACAAAGTAACCAATGGTGAAGCGATCATTACTTCTGATGTTGGTCAGCATCAAATGTTTGGTGCGATGTATTACAAATACAAACGTCCACGTCAATGGATCAACTCAGGTGGTCTAGGCACAATGGGTGTGGGTTTACCTTATGCCATGGCTGCGAAACTTGCATTTCCAGATCAACAAGTGGTGTGTATCACTGGTGAAGCATCGATTCAGATGTGTATCCAAGAACTTTCTACATGTAAGCAATATGGCTTAAATGTGAAAATTCTCTGCTTGAATAACCGTGCTTTGGGTATGGTGAAACAATGGCAAGATATGAACTATGAAGGACGTCATTCAAGTTCTTATGTTGAGTCATTACCAGATTTTCCAAAATTGATGGAAGCCTACGGTCATGTAGGTATCCAGATTGACCATGCGGATGAGCTTGAATCTAAGCTTAGAGAAGCAATGGCGATTAACGATAAATGTGTATTCATTAACGTGATGGTTGATCGTACCGAGCATGTATATCCAATGCTTATCGCAGGTCAATCTATGCAAGATATGTGGTTGTCTAAAGGGGAGCGTACTGAATGAGACATATTATTTCTGTACTCGTTGAAAACGAAGCTGGTGCGCTTTCTCGTTTAGTGGGGTTGTTCTCTCAACGTGGTTATAACATTGAAACTTTAAATGTCGCACCAACTGAAGATCCAACCATGTCACGTTTGACATTAACTACTTATGGTGATGACCATAAAATTGAGCAAATCACCAAACAGCTGAATAAATTGGTTGAAGTGGTTAAAGTGGTTGATTTATCAGAGGGCGCGCACATTGAGCGTGAGCTGATGCTGATTAAAGTTAAAGCCTTGGGTTCTGCACGTGCTGAAATTAAACGCACAGCGGATATCTTTCGTGCTCAAGTGGTTGATGTTACACCAACGACTTATACCATTCAGATTGCGGGTACAACTGAAAAAATTGATGGCTTTATTGATGCACTTGCAGAAAACACAATTTTAGAAGTTGTTCGTTCTGGTGTATCAGGTATTGCTCGTGGTGAAAAAGTTCTTTCACTTTAGTTGCACCCCAACCAGTAATTAATTATTTGATTTTTTATTCCCTCATGTATAACCTCTCCTCGCAATAGGAGAGGGACTTAGACTAGAAGATTCAAAACAATAATCTTCAGGATAGGAAGAGGAAACACAGCATTTTAGCGGAGACAGCAATGCAAATTTTTTATGATAAAGACTGCGACTTATCTATCATCCAAGGTAAAAAAGTAGCGATCATTGGTTATGGTTCACAAGGTCATGCTCATGCGCAAAACCTTCAAGACTCAGGTGTAGACGTTACTGTTGGTTTACGTGCTGGTTCTACTTCTTGGAAAAAAGCTGAAAATGCAGGCCTTAAAGTTGCTGAAGTTCCAGCTGCTGTTGCTCAAGCTGATTTAGTGATGATCTTGACACCAGATGAGTTTCAATCACAGCTTTATCGTGACGTGATTGAACCAAACATCAAAGAAGGTGCGACTTTAGCATTTGCACATGGTTTCGCTGTTCTTTATAACCAAGTTGTGCCACGTAAAGATTTAGACGTGATCATGGTTGCACCTAAAGCACCAGGTCATACTGTACGTTCAGAATTCCAACGTGGTTCAGGTGTACCTGATTTAATCGCGATTCATCAAGATGCTTCTGGTAATGCACGTAACGTTGCACTTTCTTACGCTTCAGGTGTAGGTGGTGGTCGTACAGGTATTATCGAAACTTCATTCCGTGAAGAAACTGAAACTGACTTATTTGGTGAGCAAGCAGTACTTTGTGGTGGTGCTGTTGAATTGGTTAAAATGGGTTATGAAACGCTTGTTGAAGCGGGTTATGCACCTGAAATGGCTTATTTCGAGTGCTTGCACGAACTTAAATTAATCGTTGATTTAATGTTTGAAGGCGGTATTGCAGACATGAACTATTCAGTATCTAACAATGCTGAATATGGTGAATATGTGACTGGCGTTGAAGTTATCAACGAGCAATCACGTGAAGCGATGCGTAATGCACTTAAACGTATCCAATCAGGTGAATATGCGAAGATGTTCATCCAAGAAGGTGCATTGAACTATCCATCTATGACAGCTCGTCGCCGTCAAAACGCAGCTCACGGTATTGAAGTGACTGGCGGTAAATTACGCGCGATGATGCCTTGGATTCAAGCTAACAAAATCGTAGATAAAGAGAAAAACTAATTTCTTAGTTAACTGATTCTATGTTATAAAACCCTTGCGTAAGCGAGGGTTTTTTATGGATTTAATAAGTTTAGCCTTAACAATAATATTTGGTGTTATAAGTATCTTTTTGGCTTGGAAAGCTATTTTTAGAACAAAAATTCAATTAATTACAGAAAGCTCTACTCTGTTGGCTAATTTAAGTAAAGCATCATCAGAACTAATTGTTTTTTATAAAAATGATGATGTTTCGAACGATCTCATCTTAGTAACTGGTTTTTTAATAAACTCAGGCAATAATGATATTAATAAAACGGATTTTGAAAAACCAATAATATTATCTTTACCTGATAATGGACTATGGCATGCTTTTAATATTCGTGCAAAAACAGAAGATATGGAGGTGGGGTATACTTTTGAAAGTAATAAATTGTTATTGGATTTAGGACTTTGGAAAAAAGAAGAGGGGTTTTATTTTGATGCACTAATTTCGATTAAAGATGGTGATGATTTAAAAGATAAAATTTTTGATGAAATTGAAATTAAAACTAGAATTCATAATTTTTATAAAGTAGATAAAAAAAATAACTTACCGAATAATTCTGAAGGGAAAAGAGGTAAGAAAAAAATTTTAATCGCAATAATCTCGAACATATTTCTTTTAGTATATATGGGAGTTGGTATAGCTATGTATTGTGATGGAGTGAGAGGAGGATATATTTATAATTTTTATAATGATAAAAATGAATTGTTAGATTTGGATATGAAGGACTCTAAGGTAATAGTAATAAACAAAAATACAAAGAAAGAAATAGAGAATGTTGAAGGTTTTTATAAAATGAAGCCGAGAGTATATAATAAAGAAAAAGTTGTAGATAAGTACATGGGTATTATATTATCTTTGGCAAGTTTTAGCATTTTATGCTGGCTTAATTATAAAATTTGGAGTGATTATCGAATGAATAAGAGGGTTAGAAAAATAAAAAAACTAATAAAATAGTGCTAATTCTCCCAAATTTTTTGTGATAAATTACACATTATTGATTATGGTTAAACGTGGTATTCAAGCATGAAATCTAAACTTCTCATCGCAATGACGACTTTGTCTATTTCATGCTTTAGTTTTGCTGAAACGCAGTCCACTTCGACCAACACTGCGCTAAAACTGTTGAGTGGCGTACGCGTATCGATGCAACGTATGCTCAAGTCGAGTGAAGGTCGATACTTTATGAACCTTTATGCGGGGGTTGCTCATCCGCATGGTGTGTTGACCGATTTAATGGATGGTACAACAACAGATTTTAAAGGGACACAAAAAGCTGATCAGTTGGATTTAAAGTCGATCACTGCTGATTCAGATTCTTCTGCAAATGGTAGTGATCAATTAACTGGTTTATTGAATGCAAATACAGGCGTGTTTAAAGCAGCATTGTTAAAGAAACCAAATACTGCTTGGCAGTCGATACAATTTGAGCCTGCTTTTAAAGTCACCAATAAACCTGTTTTTATCTTTAAATTTTATGGTCAGGATGATGCTAATAGTCCTTATGGAAAAACCTTAAAACGTGTTGATGTATTAAATAAAACTAACAATACAGTGGTACAGAGCTTGTCAGGTTTTAGCGGTTATCCAAACAGTATTGGCTATATGGATATTAATTTTGATGGTTATTATGATGTCATTGTGTCGGACTTGTCACAAGGTCGCACAGTTGATGATAAACGCTATATTTACTGGATGTACAATCCGAAAACACAGCAATTTCAACGTTCTCCGCAACTGGAAAAAATTGTTGGTTTCCCAAGTTTACATGGTGAAAAACAACAAATTGATTTTGGTAATGGACAGCTTTATCAAGTTCAGAATGGTTTGTTAAATCGTATTGCTATACAAAACTGATTTTGTTGTTACAAGCACAATGATAGATTTTACAAGGCTAAGTTTTAAAGCGAGGCTTAGTGAAATCCATATTTGTTATTGGATTTGAATAAATATTTGAACTAAGTTTTTAATTCAATTTTGTCGCGTTGTTGAGTTGCTGGATATATTTCACAATCATTTGTTTTTCTGATTCTCCTCCTTTTTTAGTTGCATAGTGCTTTAAGGCCTGTGGGCAATATTGTTGCGCTTTTTGATAATTATAAACTCGATCTTCTGGTTCAGCGTAGGCATGGCATAGATGGAAAGTAGATTCAGTTTGTCCTAAGTCCGATGCTGTATGCCAAAGTGTTAGTGCTCTTTGACGATTTTGGGTTACACCAAATCCATAAAATAATAAAAAGCCTAGATTATTCATGCTGTCAATTTGGAGCTGATTAAATTTTGCATTTACGGGTCTAATTTGAATTGTTTTCGCCCATTGGGTGGCGGCTAAGGAAAATTCTTGATTTCTATAATGGCACGTCCCTGTAAAGAAGTGTTGTGTTATGGAAGACTCTTGCTTAAGTTGTAAAGTGCTGATCGAACAGTCTTCTTTTGCAAAGCAATTTGTAGTCAATAAAATGCTGGAAAGCATTGCTGTATATACATAAATTTTCATGAGTTTTACTTTTCAAGTGTGTAATATTCTAAGGAGTAAGCTGAGTACATGTCATATTGTAAAAGAAACGTCACGAAATAATCATTAAAATGTCAAAAACTTAGCCTAATCTATTCAAAAATGAAGAGATTAGGTATCGTATGAATAAACCGTACGCGAACACCTTGCAATTTAAACAACAAGATTTTCCCGATAACTTTAAATTTTATTTTAATCCAAACAAGAAAAAAATCGATACGAATAAAGACCAGCTTATTCGTGACTTATCCCGACCTCGACTAAAAATTGCAATCGTGACTGAAACATGGCCACCAGAAATCAATGGTGTTGCTTTGTCTTTAATGCAACTGTGTAAAGGCTTACAAAACCAAGGCCATAAAATATTACTAATTCGCCCTGCACAAAAGACCCAATGTCAAGACTTTAGCCCAAATAAAGAGTGTTTGGTGACTGGGCAATCAATTCCGAAATATCCAGACATGAAGTTTGGCTGGCCCCAATTTCTAAAAGTCTCTCAAGCGATTTCAGCATTTTCACCTGATGTGGTGCATATCGTGACTGAAGGGCCTTTAGGCTTTACTGCGCTGCATGCGGCAAAGACACGACGAATTCCGGTATCAAGTGGTTTTCATTCACAATTCCAAGAATTTAGCCGTTTCTTTGATTTAGCATTCTTGGTCAAACCAATTCAAAGTTATTTGAGATGGTTCCATAACGCAACGCAACTGACCTGTGTGCCAAGCCGTGATACAGAACAAGCATTACGTGAGTTTGGTGTGACCTGTCCATTGGTTGTGGTCGGGCGAGGAATTGATACTGAACGGTTTTCATCACAACGCTACTCCGAACAGTTGAGACAACAGTGGGGTGCAGATGAAGACACCACAGTCTTGATCTATGTTGGGCGTTTGTCTTCTGAAAAAGAAGTCAATGTGGTGATTGATGCCTATTCTGAACTGCGACAACAAGCACAACGAAAAGTAAAGTTGGTGCTGGTAGGGCATGGTCCAGATCGTGGTCGTTTAGAAAAAATGCCCGGTGCTGAACATGTGATTTTTATGGGCAGTCTAACTGGCACACAACTTGCTGAAGCCTATGCGAGTGCAAATGTTTTTGTTTTTGCAAGTCAAGTAGAAACCTTTGGGAATGTCGTTATCGAAGCGATGGCGAGTGGTTTACCGATTATTGCTTATGACTATGCCTGTGCTCAACTTCATGGCAGATATGCACAGAATGGCTGGTTATGTCCAATTGGAGACATCAAGCAATTCACTCAACATGTATTAGATATTCCAGATAACAGCACACTCAAACGTTTCGGGCAACAAGCGATGCATGATGTGCAAAGCATCGGATGGCAACATCCCGTACAACAATTCGAAGAAGCACTATACCAGGTAACGCAGTATGCAAAACGACTGACCTAGTTCATCTCAAATAATGAGAGGAGAGTGGAAAATGAATTTTAAAAATACCAAAATAAAAATGCTCGATCTCGACCTTAGAGGTTGTTTATATCTCAATAATTTATCGCATACCCAAAGTATTGCGACGTTCTTTAAAACTGTGAGCCGTTTGGGAGATGGTCCTTTCTGGTGCGCAATGTTGGTTCTGATTTGGCTACAAAAAAGCTGGATCTATGGTCTGCAACTTCTTTATGTCGTTGTTATGGGACTTTTAGGAACAGGAATTTATAAGTTCTTAAAGCATAAAACAGTGCGACCACGACCTTATCAAGTTCATCAAGTCATTATTCTGGGTGAACGACCATTGGATCATTTTAGCTTTCCGTCAGGTCATACGTTACATGCGGTCATGGTCACAATTGTGTTTGGTTATATTCAGCCAGTGATGTTGTTCATTATGATGCCTTTTACCATTCTTGTGGCGTTATCGCGGATGGTTTTAGGTCTGCATTATCCAAGCGATGTCATTGTTGGCGCACTGATTGGTGCAAGTGTCGCGAGTTTGATTGTGTTAAGCGCACCATATTTAGGAGTGATGTTATGATGGTTTACTTACTGCTGGTCTGTAATTTTATTTTTAAAGAATCTGATGATTTTGATCATCAAGGTTTTAACTTTGAATAACTGACTCAATTCAATCCGTCTTGTAAATTAAACGCTTGAATCCGTGGTGAATCTTGTAAATGTCTAGAATGATTTATTTCTGAATGAATTGAGATTTGATACAGTAGCAGAATTAAATTGAGCAAAGGAAGACCTGATATGGGCTTACGTTGGACAGATACAATTGATATCGCAATTGAACTCAGTGAAGCGCATCCAGATGTGGATCCACAATGGGTGCGTTTTACCGATATGCATGCATGGATTTGTGCATTGCCAGAATTTAGTGATGATCCAACCAAATCGACTGAAGGTCTGCTAGAAGCCATTCAAATGGCATGGATTGATGAAGCGAATTAATGGCTTGAGATGTTGCTGAATGATGCTAAACGTCACAGCGCATCGAAAAATCCAAATTTTTTACAGATTAAAAGCAGAAAATTGTTCATTATTCGGTATAATGCGCCCAAATTTTCGTGTCAATTTGACTAAAGGAGCCACTCATGGCTATTGAACGTACTTTATCTATCGTAAAACCAGATGCAGTTGCTAAAAACCACATTGGTGACATCTTTGCTCGTTTCGAAAAAGCTGGTCTTAAAATCGTTGCGACTAAAATGAAACACCTTTCTAAAGCAGAAGCTGAAGGTTTCTATGCTGAGCATAAAGAACGTGGTTTCTTTGGTGACCTTGTTGCATTCATGACTTCTGGTCCTGTTGTAGTATCTGTTCTTGAAGGTGAAAACGCAGTTCTTGCTCACCGTGAAATTCTTGGTGCTACAAACCCTAAAGAAGCTGCTCCTGGTACAATCCGTGCAGATTTCGCTGTAAGCATCGATGAAAATGCTGCGCATGGTTCTGACTCAGTTGCATCTGCTGACCGTGAAGTAAATTACTTCTTCGCTCAAACTGAAGTTTGCCCACGTACTCGTTAATTCGACGTATCTAGGGTCTTTTTTTCTATACGAATAAATCTCCGATTTATGAATTGATAACAGACCCGAAACCAGATAGGTGATATACTACTTGTCTGGTTTTTTTATTTTTGTTGCTTTATTTGGCTAAATATTGGTCAATATGTTTTATTACTACGGCATGATTTAGGTAATCCCCATGAATTCTGAAGTTGTCGCTTCATCGTTAAATCTAGATGAACAGCAGCCTGCATCATCAAAATCTGCACAGGCTGATCGTATTCAGACTGCAAATGTGCAGAAAGTGAATTTACTTGGCATGTCACGTCCGCAATTGGAAAAATTCTTCGAAGAAATCGGCGAGAAAAAATTCCGTGCTGGGCAGGTAATGAAATGGATGCATCAATTTTTTATCACTGATTTTGCTGAAATGACCAATATTTCAGGAAAGTTGCGTGAAAAACTAGAAAGAATTTGTGAAATCAAAGCGCCGGAAGTAGTGCATCGTAACTATTCGAAAGATGGAACCCGTAAGTGGGTATTCCGTGTTGGTGATGGTGCGGGCTCTTTGGTTGAAACGGTATTGATTCCGGCAGAAGATAAAACAGGTTTACGTAAAACACTGTGTATTTCATCACAAGTGGGCTGTGCTTTAGATTGCTCATTTTGTTCAACTGGAAAACAAGGTTTTCAGCGTGATTTAACCCCTGACGAGATCATTGGACAGTTATGGGTGGCCAACTATTCTTATATGGAAGAAGTACCTGTTGCTGAACGTGAGCGCTCGGTAACCAATGTGGTGATGATGGGAATGGGTGAGCCATTACTCAATTATGACGCTGTATTGAGCTCAATGAATATCATGTTAGATGATTTCGCTTACGGAATGTCTAAACGTCGAGTTACATTATCAACCTCAGGTGTTGTACCCAAAATTGACCAATTGGCACAAGATATAGATGTGGCTCTGGCGATTTCTTTACATGCGCCAAATGATGAATTACGTAATGAATTGGTGCCGATTAATAAAAAATATCCATTAGCACAATTAATTGCTGCATGTCAGCGCTATATTGCCAAAGATGGTAATGAAAGTTCTCGTAAACATGTCACCATTGAATATGTAATGTTAGAGGGTGTGAATGATCATCCTGAACATGCACAACAAATGATTAAGTTACTGAAAAACTTACCAAGCAAAATTAATTTAATTCCATTCAATCCGTTTCCGCATGCGCCATATGGCCGTTCAAGTCGAAATCGTATTATTTCTTTCCAAAAAACTTTGTCTGATGCAGGTTTTGTGTGTACGATTCGTCAGACACGTGGTGATGATATTGATGCGGCGTGTGGGCAGTTGGTCGGGCAAGTGGCAGATCGTACCCGTCGTGCAGAGCAGTGGAAAAAGAAAGTTGCTGAACGTGGTGAGATTATCCGTTCATAAGCTTAAAGATTTGTAGGCATACATTTATATCAACAAATAAGCAGGGGCTGACTTTGAGAAAATCGATGTATCAAAAAGCAGTTGTAATATTGGCAATTGGTTTATCTGCATTGGTCGTACAGGGTTGTCAAACGACAAATTCAGATACAATAATAAAAAAAGATCCTGAAAAAGCCGTTAAAGTACGTACTCAGCTTGCTGCTGAATATATCCGTACAGGTGATTTAGATGCTGCAAAACGTGCATTAGATCAAGCTTTAGAAACTGATTCACGTGATTCAGCGGCAAATATGATGATGGGTGTCTTACTGCAACAAGAAGGAAGTAAGATTAGTCTGGAAAAAGCGGATGGCTATTTTAAGCGTGCGATTTCCAGTGACTCAAAAAATGCACAAGCTCGTAATAATTATGGAACATATTTATTTGTTACTGAGCGCTATAATGATGCGATAGAACAGTTGAGTATAGCTGGTACTACGCTTGGTTATGACCAACGTTACAAAGCTTTAGAAAATCTAGGTCGAGTTTATTTAAAAGTAGGTGATGTGGCAAATGCTGAAAAAGCATTCAAACAAGCTTTACAAGTCAATCGCGATTCGATTATTTCTCTGGTAGAGTTATCAGAGATTTTCTATTTGCAACAAAAAAGTGTACAAGCAAGTCAACTCTATGAGCAATATGTTCGTTTAGTAGGTCAGGACAAACAAGGTGCTAGAGCACTTTGGATTGGTTTACGTATTGCACGTGCCAATAATGATCAGATGGGAATGCAAGTGTTGGTGAACCAACTACGTGCATTATTCCCGGACAGTAAAGAATATCAACGTTATCTGCAATTACAGTACAGTACTGAGGCCGTATGGAAGTAAATCCTAATTCACAGCAACCTACAGGTTCAAACGTAGCATCTAATGGCTTAGGAAATGTTCAACGTCCAGGTGAGTACTTGCGTCAAATTCGAGTCTCCAAGAACCTAGACATTAAAGATGTTGCAAACGAACTAAAAATGCCTGTAAAAACCTTACAAGCATTGGAACAAGATGAGTATAAGTCTTTGCCAGAAGCAACCTTTATTAAAGGTTATTATCGTTCATATGCCAAGTTTTTAGGTGTTGATGCAACAGTAGTCATTCAGCGTTTTGATGAAATTTATCAAAATGATACAGGGCTTTTACCAAATCATGCATTGAACAATTCCCCAATCAAAATTATGGGGAAACTGCCTGGCTCAAACAGTGATCGTAATAAAAAGTGGCTAAAGCGAATTTTAATTGCCATTGTTGCGATTGCTGTGATTTGGGCTGTGATTGCTGGAATTCAAAAAATAACATCGGGTAAAAGTACTGATGTAGATAGCAAACCACAAGAATCAGAAGTAGAAGTGTTGAATTTAAACAATGCTACAGCAACTTCAGGTGATCAAATGGTGTTGAATTTCAGTCATCCTACTTCTGTACATATCGTAGATAGTACAGGAAAAGTTTTGGCGACTGGTCGTCAGTCGGCTGCTTTAACTGTCAATGGCCAATCACCATTCCAAATTCGCCTTGATGATGCAACTGCTGTGTCATTAAGCCTTAATAATGAACAGATTTCATTGTCTCCATATACAGTGAACGGAAAAGCAGAATTCCGTTTGTCACGTTAATGGGCAAGAGTAGATAAGATCATGATTGAGAATCCAATCAAGCGCCGTCCCACTCGTAAAATACGTGTAGGTTCGGTGTATGTCGGTGGTGATGCACCTATCAGTATTCAAAGTATGACCAATACTGAAACGTGTGATGTAGATGCAACAGTTGCACAGATTCAACGCTGTGCGGATGTGGGTGCGGACATCATGCGTGTTTCTGTACCGACTATGGAGGCTGCTGAAGCTTTTGGTGAAATTCGTAAACGTGTCACTGTACCATTGGTTGCAGATATTCATTTCGATTATAAGATCGCTTTGAAAGTTGCCGATATGGGTGCGGATTGTTTACGAATCAATCCGGGTAATATTGGTTCTGAAGCTAAGATTCGTGAAGTTGTTGCAGCTGCACGTCATCATGATATTTCCATGCGTATTGGTGTCAATGCAGGGTCTTTAGAAAAAGATATCCAAAAGAAATATGGTGAACCAACAGGTCAGGCTTTACTTGAATCTGCAATGCGTCATATCGATATATTGGATCGTTTAAATTTCCATGAGTTTAAAATTTCAGTAAAAGCATCAAATGTATTTTTAACAATGGATGCTTATCGCTTATTATCTGCTCAAATTGATAATCCATTACATTTAGGTGTAACTGAAGCTGGGATTTATCGTACCGGTTCAGTGAAATCTGCGATTGCTTTAGGTGGTTTGCTGTTGGATGGCATTGGTGACACCATGCGTATATCATTGGCAGCTGAGCCTGAAGAAGAAGTAAAAATTGGTTTTGATATTTTAAAATCTCTGAGCCTTCGGTCAAATGGGATTAACTTTATTGCTTGTCCAAGCTGTTCACGTCAAGAGTTTAACGTGATTAAAGTGATGCAGGCTTTAGAGGAACGGTTAGAAGATATTCGTACCCCAATGGATGTGTCTGTCATTGGTTGTAAAGTCAACGGTCCGGGTGAAGCAAAAGAAGCTGATATTGGTATAGTCGGTGCAAGCCCGCGCTCACTCGTGTATCGTAATGGCGAAAAGAGTCACTTAATAGATACAAATCAGTTGGTTGATGAAATCGAAACCATGGTTCGTCAACGTGTTCAAGAGCTTGAAAAAGCTAAAGCTAAAGAGATTATTCGTAGTTCATCATGAGTTCAATTGTCGCAATTAAAGGTTTTAATGACTTTCTTCCATCGCAAACACCTGCGTGGAGACGTCTTGAGCAGCACTTAGCATCGCTTATGGATGCATACGGTTATCAGCAAATCCGTTTGCCAGTGGTTGAACATACCAACTTATTTAAGCGTTCAATTGGTGATGCCACTGATATCGTTGAGAAAGAAATGTACACTTTCTTCGATAAGGGTAATCCACCTGAATCTTTAACTTTGCGTCCAGAAGGCACAGCGGGTTGTGTACGTGCGATGTTGGAACATAACTTACTCCGTGGTGCAAATCCGCGTGTGTGGTATGTTGGACCGATGTTCCGTTATGAAAAACCGCAAAAAGGTCGTTATCGTCAGTTTCACCAATTTGGTGTGGAAACTTTCGGTGTGGCCACACCTGATCAAGATGCTGAACTGATTCTTATGACTGCACGTTTATGGAAACGCATGGGTGTTGCGGATAAAGTTCAACTTGAATTGAATACGTTGGGGGAGTCTGATGAACGTGCAGAGTATCGTGCTGCGTTGGTTGAGTTCCTTACTGCACATCACGCTGATTTGGATGAAGATTCACAACGTCGTTTAACCACCAATCCATTACGAATTTTAGATTCAAAAGATATTCGAACTCAGCAAATTCTTGAAAATGCACCAAAATTGCATGATTTCTTAAAAGAAGAAAGTTTGAATCATTTTGCTCAATTGCAACAGTATTTAACTAATGCGGGTATTGAGTTTGTCATCAATCAAAAATTAGTGCGCGGTTTAGACTATTACAACAAAACTGTTTTTGAATGGACAACCACACATTTAGGTTCTCAAGGAACAGTATGTGCGGGTGGTCGTTATGATGGTTTGGTTGGACAGCTTAAAGGTAAGCCGGATCAATCTGTGCCCGCAGTTGGTTTTGCCATGGGTATGGAGCGTTTATTATTGCTTCTTGAACAAGTTGAAGATAATACGCCAGTGCGTGAATGCGAGTTATTCTTGGTATCAGATCCAGCAACACAAGGTCAGGCTTTGGTATTGGCTGAACAAATTCGTGATCAACTTGAAGCTCTAAATAGTACAATTCGTTTGAAAACAGGTTCACAGGGTTCAATGAAGAGTCAAATGAAGAAAGCAGACCAATCTGGTGCTATCTATGCTTTGATCTTTGGAGAGCGTGAGGCTGAAGCACTACAAGTTTTAGTCAAAGAACTTGCGACAGCAGAACAATATGAAATTAAGGTCACTGAAATTGTGCCTTTCTTCATAGAAAAATTTTCGTCAAAATAAGCCGATAATCATAAGGAAAAGGGGAGTCAAATGAGTGCAATGACTGATGATGAGCAACTGGATAGTGTGAAGTCATTTTTTAAGAAATATGGCTCAGCTATGGTGACAGGTGTCCTCATTGCATTGATTGCCTTTTTCGGTTGGGAATATTGGCAAAAGAAAACTCTGGCTGAAAATCAAAATGAGACAGCCAAAGTTCAGCAATTGATGGATGAGGCGAGAGCAGCTAATGGGGATGCTAAAGTTACTGCAGCTTTAGTCGCATCAGCAGATAAAATTGTGAAAGATAATCCTGATTCAGTTCAAGCGATCCAAGCACAAATTGTCATGGCAAAAGTTGCTTACGATAAAAATGATTATGCATTGGCTGAGCGTGAACTCAAAAAAGTTGAAAATTCTAAAATTAAAGATGCTGGTTTGTTACAAGTTGTAAAAATAAAACTTGCCGATGCACAATTGGCGCAAAAGAAGTTTGATGAAGCTTTGAAAACCTTGTCAGCTGTGAATGATCCTGCTTTTCAGGCCAGTGCTGACGAGTTGAAAGGTGATATTTATGTGGCAAAAAATGACACCGAAAATGCAAAAAAATCGTATCAAGCAGCATGGAATGCGGTCGTTGAACGTAAACAAGAACGTCAAATTTTACAAATTAAACTCGAAAGTGTTGGCGTATTAGTAGAAGATCCTGATCTTGAACGCCCAATTTTAGCAACACAAGTGGATGAGTCTTAATGGATAGAAATTTTAAAATACCTTTTGCTTTAGCAATCTTATCAATCGCTTTAATCGGCTGTTCAAGTAATAAGACGAAAGAAGTGAAGATTAAGCCTAATCCACTGCCTAAAGTTGCACAAGCCTCGAGCTTGGTTCAAGTATTTTCGACCAGTGTATCTTCGACCAGTAGTGAAGATGCATTACGTCTACGTTTAGATACAGACAATGGTGTTGTGTTTGCTTTAGATCCAAAAGGCGAAGTGGCTGCCTATAAAGGTAAACAGCGTCTATGGAATGCTAAAGTGACCAAAGACGGCTTAAGTTCTGGTGTTGAAGCGGCAGATGGCGTGGTTATTGTGGGTAACCAAAAAGGGCATGTTTTTGCATTAGATCAAGCGACAGGTGGGACCAAATGGTCTGCGCAATTGTCGGGCGCAATTATCAGTTCTGCTTTAATTCAGTCTGGTCGTGTGATTGTGGTTGCAAATGATGGTACAGTTTATGCCTTAGATGTTGCGACAGGTCAGCAAGCGTGGACTTATAAATTACCAAGCGCTTCATTTAGCTTAAGAGGCCAAGCCACTCCAGTTAGTCTAGATCCACGTACAGTGCTTATCGGTACCTCTACTGGCTATATTTTTGCAATAGATAGCCTTGCGGGTGTACCGCGTTTACAACGTCGTGTTGCGGTATCTGAAGGGCGTTCTGATATTCAGCGTTTGATTGATGTGGACAGTGAGCCTGTTGTTTCAGGACAGTATGTGGTTACGACAAGTTTCCAAGGTCAAGTCACTGTTCTAGATTTGGCTTCACAACGCGTTTTGTGGAGTGAAAACTCAAGCAGTATCAACCGTCCAGAAGTGACTGATGGTAAAGTCATCGTATCGCAAACTGATGGTCAGATTATTGCTTATGACTTGATTACAGGTCAGCAACTTTGGAAAAATGAGCAACTGCTCAATCGTAACTTAAGCAACCCTGTATTGCTCGGTTCAAATCTTGTTGTGGGTGATTTAGATGGTTATTTACATCAAATTGATCCAAATACTGGAACAACTTTAGGGCGTGCTAAAACCAGTGGTGAAGTCCGTACTTTGAGAGTGATTGACAATCAAGTTTATGTTTCGACACGCAAAGGTGCTATGAGTATCTGGCAAAGTCGTTAACAGTTAATCAACAGACACGATTAGGATTCTCTATTTTTTTAGTCTTGTGTTAAAATAGAGCAATCCGTATGAATTCCATACACGGGGTGATTGAAAATCAATACCCCGTGTTTTTATTTTAGGTTTTTCCTATTCTTCTTCCTATACATTTCTGATGTTCAGACCAGTCATACTGGCTGATCTTGAATAAAGGTTATTTTATGAAACCCGTAATTGCGCTCATTGGTCGTCCAAACGTCGGCAAATCAACGTTATTCAACCAGATTACCAAGAGCCGTGATGCACTCGTTGCTGATTTTGCTGGTCTTACCCGAGATCGTAAATATGGTGATGCAACTTATGAAAATAAATCTTTCATTGTCGTTGATACTGGGGGTATCGGTGAAAATGAAGGTGGTATCGACTCATATATGGCAGAGCAGTCCAAAACTGCGATTAATGAAGCTGATATTATTGTTTTTGTTGTCGATGCACGGGCTGGGCTACTGGCTTCTGATGAGCAGATTGCCCGTGAATTGCGTACACTTGGTAAAAAGGTTTACTTGGTTGCCAACAAAGTCGATGGTGTGCACGCTGAAGCTGCATTAGTTGAATTTTATAAACTTGGTATGGGTGAACCCTTACAAGTTGCGGCAAGTCATGGCCGTGGTGTTCAACAAATGCTTGAGGATATCTTGGTGGATGTCCCTGAAGATGAAAACCCAGAAGAACACGATAAGGCAACAGGTCTACGTTTAGCAATTATTGGTCGTCCAAATGTCGGAAAATCTACTTTGGTTAACCGTTTGTTAGGTGAAGATCGTGTTGTCGCTTTTGACCAACCAGGTACAACTCGTGACTCGATTTATATTCCGTTTGAGCGTGATGGTCGTCAATATACCTTGATCGACACTGCTGGTGTACGTCGTAAAGGTAAAGTTGATGAGATGATTGAGAAATTCTCAATCGTAAAAACCCTACAAGCGATTAAAGATGCGCATGTCATTGTAGTGGTTTTAGATGCACGTGAAGGTGTGGTTGAACAAGATCTACATTTGATCGGTTATGCACTCGAAGCTGGTCGTGCCATGGTGATCGCCATTAACAAATGGGACAACATGACAGAGTATGATCGCAAACAATGTAAATTAGATGTTGATCGTCGTTTTGACTTTATTCCTTGGGCAAAAGTGCATTTGATTTCTGCTTTACATGGAACCGGTGTGGGGGAGATGTATCCAACTATTCACCGTGCTTATGATTCATCCCACTTAAAAGTTTCACCTGCAAAATTAACCCAGATTTTGAATGATGCAACTGAAGCACATCAACCGCCAATGATCAGTGGTAAACGTATTAAAATGCGTTATGCCCACATGGGTGGACAAAATCCACCAACGATTGTGATTCATGGTAATAAGGTTGATAAGACCCCTGCGGATTATCGTCGTTATTTAGAAAATGTCTTCCGTAAAGTGTATAACCTTGAAGGTACACCGGTTCGCGTTGACTTTAAAACAGCTGAAAATCCATTTGAAGGCCGTAAATCTCAAATTGATGAGCGTGTTGCAGCACGTCGTCGTCGTTATGTACAGAAATTTAAAAAGGCTGAAAAGAAATTTAGAAGCTAAATTTAGCTTTGAACACATTAAAACCCAAAGTGATCTTTGGGTTTTTTTGATTTAAGATAATGAAAAATGTTTGGGAATGGATTGTGAATCGTATTATTCAATTGGATGTTAATTCTATTCAAAATATTCTTCCGACTTACCATTCGATCGATCGAAAGGGGCAGATCCAAGAACTGAAACAGGCGATCTATCAATATAGAAACCAATTATTGTCCGATATTTTTTCAGTTGAAATCAGTAACCACTCTTTTGAAAAAACAGATTTTGGTAAACCCTATTTAATTGATTATCCAAAGTTTCACGTGAATCATTCACATAGCCAGCACCATTATGCTTTGGCGAGTAGCCAGCAGATCCAAGATTTGGGTGTAGATGTTGAGGACTTAGATCGAAAGGTGCGCTTTGAGGCTTTAGCTAAACATGCTTTTCATCCCCAAGAATATCAGGCTTGGCAAGCGTTAGACTTTGATCCTACTTTTTGGTTTAAGGTGTGGACCACAAAAGAGGCGATTTTAAAAGCATCGGGCCTAGGGATTCGTTTGAGTCTAAATGAGCTAAATACTGGAGTGCATGTGATGAATGATGGTGGGATCTCTACGCATCCGTTATTGGGCAGCTTTGCCTATCAAAATCTCCAGCTGAGCCGAGTCATGCTTACGGTGGCATGGCGTTCTGAATTATCCTGTAAGGGTTTTGCATTTCCACAGATTCAAATCATTCAACATGGCTAATTAAAGACCGTATAGACGTTTTCATTCTGCATAACATATAAATTGCAACAACGTTATTCCATATTGGAGTGTGGCATCTATACGTCTAAGTGTTGAAATTTTCAACCTTAAGCCACCTGTATTGCAAATCGGCATTATTTAATAAAACCAGTTAAATGTAAGCTGCTTATCTTTAAATAAAAATAAATAGTACTCGATCACGAACAAACAATCTTGCTAGTCGTGTGTACTTTATAAGCTATATTTTTTACATAAAAATTAGTTTATTTCTCCATGAAATTCTCTATACTTGATAAATTAAATGATAATTAAGTAGCGAAAATACTAATTATTGTGAATTTAAAGCGATGAAAAAGCGATAGGTTAGGATTAATTATATAGTGCGATTTAAATACTTCATCAGCTTAATTTGCATCATATTTTTTTATCCAAATTTTAGTTTTGCTTCAAGCTTAGAAAGTGATCTTGCTGCTTTTAATCTCATTACCAACTACGAGCTTTTATTCTTTGGTGGAATATTTGTCATTCTGATGCAAGCTGGTTTTGCTGTAGTTGAAGGCGGATATGAAAATACCTATAAGTCAATTTCCGCATTATTGGTTAATTATATTTCAGCAATTTTAGGAACGCTTATTTTTGGTTTCTTCTGCGCAAAAATTCTCCTTGCAGGTGATGCCTACTCCGAAAAATATATGAATGGCATGCTACATGGCTGGCATTGGAATTTATTGTTTTTTTATACTTTGATGGCCACGACAATAACCACTGTAGTTGGACGAGTGATTCCGAGTAAAGTTCCTTTATTTGTAAACTGGATAACCGGTTTAATGATCGCAGGTGTGATCTTTCCGTTCTTTAGTAGCTGGACCTGGGGCAATATCTTATTTGGCAAGGGCTGGTTAAAAGAATTAGGCTTTATTGATTTTGCAGGATCAACTGTGGTGCATTCCACTGCGGCTTGGATCGTTTTGGCGGGATATTTAACCTTAAAACCTCACGACCGACAAGAAATCTTAAAAAAAGATTTAATCTTTGAGGATTATAAGATTTTATCTTTGGCATTGGCTGGTTTTATTCTTTGGCTGGCGTGGTCAGGTTTAAATGTGGTTTATATCTCGGCATTTTATGCGGATATTGGGTTAATTGTTGTCAATGCTTTTGCTGCACTCTTTGGGGCAATGGTTGCATCCTTAGTTTTTTCTTTGGTATTGAATAATAAAATTATTTCATGGGTTGAAATGATTAAAGGTGCTTTAGGTGGTTTAGTTGCGATAACGGCAAGCTGTGGCTTGGTGAATTTATCTTCAGCATTGATTATTGGCTTAGTCTCAGGCTTATTGACCATATATTTACCTCGTTTTTTGGCTTATTGGATTGATTCTAAACATATTCGTGAAGTTGTTGTGGTACATGGTGTTTGTGGAGCATGGGGGACACTGGCTGTTTCTTTGACAGATAACCCCGTGATTAATTTAGCCAACAAGGCCAGTGTTATCGATCAAAGTATTGGGATTGTGGTAAATTTTGTGTGGAGTTTTGGCGTTGCATTCTTATTATTTAAACTGATTTGTAAATTGCGTAATACATACTAAATTAAGGATTCAAAAATAAAGCTTTGAAAAAAGCCAAGCACTAAAAAAAGCGACATAAAGTCGCTTTTTTTATATTTAAGTTCTGTATTAAAAGTTAGGCAACACTTTCAGGTGTCGCACGCCATAAACTTTCCAGATCATAAAATTTACGTGCTGTTGGTAGCATCACATGTACGACTACAAATCCTAAATCGATAAGGATCCATTCAGCGTCTCGTTCACCTTCAACACCAATTGGGCGAAAGCCTGCTTTACGTGCTTCTTCAGCAACATTGTCAGCAAGTGCTTTAACATGGCGTGTTGATGTCCCGCTCGCGATGACAATTGCATCTGAAACGTTGCTAATAGCGCTGACATCAAGTTGAATAATATCTTTGGCTTTTACATCAAGTAGAGCTTCTTGTACGACTTTTAAACAAGTCTGTACATCTTCATTTTGAGTGTTCATTGCAAGTTCGTGAGAATTAGAAGCGCTGGGCGATGGTTCTAAATTCATATAAGGTATATTTTCCAGAAAATATCTCACCTTCTAATATAGCGCTTTTGTCTAAAAAATACAAATTATACAATGCAATCGTTTGCCTAAGTACACACTGATTTAATAGCTATGGTTGTTTGAAAAATATTTTTCTTTCCATGCAAATGACTGATTTGAATGAGATTGTGGTTTGTATTCTGCTGCAATAAAGCCTGTGTAGGCGCTTTGTTTTAACCATGAAAAAATTGCAGAATAATCAATTTGTGCAGTATCTGGTTCGTGACGACCTGGGCAGTCAGCAAATTGGATGTGCCCAATCCAATCAATATTTTCTTGTAAGGCTGCCAGTACATCTTCGCCCATCATCGCCATGTGATAACAGTCAAATTGCATTTTTAATGCAGGATGCTGTACTGCTTCTAACATTTCTTGGCCTTGTGCAATATTTTGAACTAAGAACCGTGGCATGTCTGTACCATTAATCATTTCAAATACAGGCTGAATATCACGATTAGAGAGCAGATGACAAGCCAGTTTTAAATTGTTTGCCAATGTATTTAAACAGGGGAGTAAGTCGGCATCTTGTGGTTGTTTACCTGCTAAAATATTGACGTTTGGAACATTGAGCGCTTCTGCATATTCAATTGCAAGTTCTAAGGCTTGATGAAATGCTAGTTCTCGACCAGGCACACCAGCAAGACCGTTTCCACCTTGCATCAAGTCACCGGTGGGAACGTTGATCAGGCAAAGGCTGAGGTCATATTGTTCAAGCTGTGCTTGAATCTCTTCAATGCTTAATTCATACGGAAATTGAATTTCGACATTGTGGAAGCCATGAAGATGTGCCAAAGCAAAGCGTTCAATGAGCGGCACTTCAGTAAAAATCAAGGATAGGTTTACTGCGAGTTTAGTCATAAGAACGCTCCTTGCTATATTTGGACTCTCATCTTCAATGTAGTAGGCAATAGATTATTTTTCAACTTATTTATGTGTAGTTCCGTGTATTTTAACCCGATTTATTTTCCACTTGATGAATGACTGTGGCTAAATCAGACTCAGCAAATCCGTTGTTTTGATGGCTTTGTAATTGTCCCAGTGCACGTTGAGCCACAGGGATTTCTAAATCAAATTTTTGTGCAAGTTGAATGGCATTATTTAAGTCTTTAGAAAGCGTTTGTACTTTCCATTGTACGGGCTCAAAAGTATGTGTCGCCATGCGTGGGGCTAAAATTTGGAAAGGTTTTGAGTCGGCAAAACCACCAGCCAAAGCCGGCGCCAATAGGGTTGTATCTACACCTGCTTTACTGGCAAGCGCAACAGCTTCCGCGATCAAGGTGCTATTGGCAGCAACGATCAGTTGGTTGCAGATTTTAGTGGCTTGTCCAGTACCTGTTTCACCCATACGGGTGACACGCTGTGACAGGATATTGTAAATGAGGCTCAATGCTTGGATCACCTCAGCATTTCCCCCAGCGAAAATGACCAGCGTGCCATTTTCAGCACCTGCGGTTCCACCTGAAACAGGTGAGTCAATCCAAATCACCTGTTTTGTTGTTGCGCTTTCCGCCAGTTGCTTGGTTTTATCTACAGATAAACTGGAGAAATCCACAATCACTTGCTTGGCTTGTAAATAGGGCTCAATGTGCTCATAGACTAGCTGTACAGCTTTATCATCAGCAAGGCAGCTGAGAATAATCGGATATTCTGCAATATTCTCAAGTTGTAATGGGTGAGCACCTAGATCAATAAGGGCGTCACAAGCAGATGCTGTTCTGTTCCAGACAGCGACATGCAAGCCTGCTTGGATTAATCGGGTTGCCATACGGCTACCCATTAATCCCATCCCTAAAAATGCAATTTTACTGTTACGATCAAAATTCATTTTATAACTCAAAAAGCTTTCAATAATAATTTTGGATTATTTGTATTGGCGCGGTAAAAATTTTAATTCAGGATTTTTATCCTTTTTACGTGCAATTTGACTATTTTTACCCAAGAGTAATTTTAACTGCCAAATCTTCTCTAAACGTAAAGATTTCTGAGGTTGATGTTCCATAGCATCTAAAACACGTTTAGCAGCCATCAGCGCATCTGGCGAGCGTTGCAGCATCTCTTCTGCAATGGCTTGAGCTTTTGCCAACGGTGAGTCGTCTACATGCGTCACCAAACCAATGTCTTTGGCATAATTGCCATCAAAAATACGTGCAGTGAGAGTAAGCTCTTTGGCTAAATCAATACCAATCACGCCCTTGATTGAGCGGGTTAAGCCCATGTCAGGCACAAGCCCCCAACGGCTTTCCATGATTGACATTTTAGTCTCTGGGTGTGCAATACGAATATCTGCAGCCAATGCAAGTTGCATCCCTGCACCAAAGCAGAAACCTTCAATTGCTGCAATGACAGGGACAGGCAGTTCTTGCCAGATCAAAAATGCTTTTTGGAATAGGCTTTGACCAGGTTTAATCAGTTCCCAAGCAGCAAAGGCTGTATTTTTTGGACTATTTAAGTCAGCAAGGTCAATACCTGCACTAAATACATTGGCTTCACCTGTTAGAATCACCACACGAATACTGCGGTCTTTTTTAATCTGTTGTGCGACGCTTACCAGTTCTCGGAGTAAAGCAAAACTCATGGCGTTGCGTTTATCTGGACGATTTAATGAAACTGTTGCGATACCATTGTTTTTTTCTATGTGTAGTAGTGCCATGATCTTGACTCATTTTTTCCTTGGTCATCAGCATAGCATGTGAATTGAATAGTTACATGACAGTAGAGTCACCGAAACTGTGTTGGTGTGCCAATTGGATGGTAAAGCCAAAACAGGGTTGAAACAGCGGCTTGTATAATTTTATTGGATTTCTAAAAAGATGATTGCAATGAAAAGATCATTCTAATTCATGGTGATTTAAAGAAACAATAAAACCGTATGTAAGATAAAACCCACAGTAAACTTGGGTTTTATACAGACGATTTAAAACAGCTCAAAACGCCTTAAGAAAAGCATTTATAGAGCTGAATCGGATAGAACAGCGCTGTATTTATGAAACGGGTAAAATCTGCTGTGCAGCTGTTTCAACTTCATGAATCGCCAATTGAAGTTCATCAAAGCGTTTCATCACATCTTGGATAAAGGCTTCATCTGCTTTACGACGTTCTTTGCGTAGCATCGAAATAAATTGTTCGAAATCGCCTGTAATGCGTTGCAATTTTGGTGTGCCGACATAACGGGTTGCACCATATAAGCGATGTAAGACATGCTCTAATTGAGGGAAGTCTTCCAGCTCAATGAGTTGCTCAATTTCAGCTAGCTCTGTTGGGAAGCTGTCGACTAACATTTTTAACAAATCTTGTGCGAGATCTTCTTTATTGGCTGCTAAAGCAAGACTTTGTTTCCAATCTAGAATATAAGCATCCAGCGCTTCGATATATACTGTATTTTCGATAGGTTGCTGATGTTGAATAAATTTATCGCTTGTCCAATTGGTGAGGATTTGAATGATTTGTTCAATTTGGATCGGCTTGGTTACATAATCATCCATACCGACCTTGAGTAATTTTTGTTTTTCATCGGCCAATGCGTGTGCTGTTAACGCAATAATCGGCATACGCATACCATCTAAGGTTGATTCCAAAGAGCGGATCGCCCGCGTGGTATCAATCCCTGACATGACTGGCATTTGAATATCCATAAAGATGAGATCAAAAGGCTTCGCACCTTGTTCAACCCCTTGCTGAATAATGGTTAAAGCTTCTTGACCACTGAGTGCCTTAGTGGTTTTTACATTCAATTCGCCTAACAATGCTTCAAGCACGATCAAATTCGGTAAATGATCATCTACAGCTAAAACATGTAAATCTTGCCCTTTAAAGTCTTTGTGATGCTCTTGTTCAAAGACAGGTTGATTGCTGAGCAGTTGAATCACTGAACTACGGCTCAGTGGTTGATATAAAGGACGCGCTTTATATTCAGTCAACATATTTGGATCAAGTGACATTTGATAACCATATACCGCTAAATGACCTTGATAACGACCACGAATTTCTTTAAGTAAGGCTTCAGTATCTCCACTATGATCAACGATCAACCATGTATTTTCAGTATTTTTTTCTAGGCTGTTTAGTCTGCTAAACAGATCTAAAATCGATTGTGCTTCGGCATGTCTAACTTGATAGTCTTCTAAATAATGACGTAATACATTGGCTGTTGCAGGATGGGCCAAGAAAGACACCACATTTAAGTTTTTAAATGATGGGTGAACAATTTCTTCATCTTCATTCACCGTTAACAGGGCAGTAAACCAAAAGGTTGAACCTTTTTCAGTAGGTGCACGTTCTTGGTTATCTTCAAAGCCAATTTGACCATGCATCAAATGTACTAGTTGCTTAGAAATGGCCAAACCGAGTCCTGTACCACCAAATTGGCGAGTGACAGAAGCATCACCTTGAGAGAATGATTCAAATAGTCGTTTACGATCTGTACCACTTAAACCTATTCCACTGTCTTGCACACTAAAATGCAGTAAACATTGCCCAATATCATCATGTTCCATACGCGCACGAACAATAATTTCACCATCGGGTGTGAATTTAATCGCATTGGAAATTAGATTGGTCAGTACTTGTTTAAAGCGTAAGGCATCACCAATGACATGTTTAGGCACATTGTCTGCAAAATAGAATGCCATCTCGATATGTTTTTGCGCTGCCAATGGCGAGAGCATATCCATGACATCGAAAATTGCTTCTTCTAGATCAAAGGGCGCGGTCTCAAGTTCTAATTTACCAGCATCAATTTTTGAGAAATCGAGTACATCGTTAATCAGGGCTAATAAATGTGCAGAAGACTTGCGAATGGTCTGTAAATATAAACTTTGATCATTGCTTAAATTGTCTTGGCGCAACATCAAATGGATAAAGCCATCAATACTGTTTAACGGGGTCCGCAATTCATGACTGATATTGGCAAGGAAGACTGACTTTGCCTGATTGGATGAAATCGCCTGATCACGGGCTTGTTTATAGGTAATGTTTTGAACTTCTAAGGTGTCTAATGTACGACGTAAATCATCTTCTGTTTGTTCAGTATGTTCTTTTAGTTCAAGGAAGCTGAAATGTAGCCGTTTCACCACATTGGCAATATCACGCTGTAATAAGCGTAGTTCACCGGTACTGTTGATTACCATATGTTGATCAAGCGTATCTGCATTTAAACGTTGCAGTTGCATCCGAATTTCGTACATCGGTGCAATCCACCGTCTTGAATAGAAGTTTAGACACAATAAAAGTAGCAAAAGGGTTAGCAAAGCAGTCGTAATCAAAACGATCATGACACGATAATGTGCAATTTCTAAAGGTTGATTATCAAGTTCAATCACCAACCACATATTTTGATCAGAGTTGATGGGGTTAAGTTTAATCCCATAAATATTATTGTACTTATTTTGAACAGGCCCAAAGAATGTGCCTGATTTTGGAATTTTTGGCCAAGCACGCTGATTTTGGTAGCCAACGCTTAAATGATTGACATTATTTTCATCTATGATTGCTGCACTCAATAAATGCTTTTCGTTAAACATTTTTTGTAAAATGCTTTCAGCTTTTGCGTGTTGTGTTGGATTTTGTTCCATTACTGCGGTGAGTTGCTCAGCAGTATATTGGTAACGACTCAATATCGCGATGGCTTGGAAACGCTGTTTAGACTTGGCAGCAGCTGACGTTTCAGAAAGAACAAGTGCTGTTCCAACACCTGCCAAAATCATAATTGGCACGAAAATTAACGCAATAAGTTGACCATAAGCGTGATTGAGTTTTAAGCGTTTAAAGAGTTTTTTATTGAAATTCGACATTGTTCCAGCAACTCATTGCCCATGGCAAAGATATTAACATGCTTTACTCATCCTGCATGACAATATGACTAAAAATCTTGAGAATTGGAAATAAGTTATGCTGTTTTATAGATAACTTTATCATTTCTAATTCTAAGTAAAGTTTATTTTTTTATATGTATTTAATTTTATTCAATAAACAAAATCATGATCCCACTTAGGCTTGTTGATATATATGAATTTAGTTTGATCATTCCAAGTAAAATAAAGCGGAAAGATGTGCAGTATGTTTCTTTTTTTCATACAATATGCCCACCTCGATATAGGTGCAACAGATGAGTCACACACAACCTGATTTCTTAGCCAACGAATTTTTGTTAGATCACTATGTAGGAAAAACTCCTTTAGTGCGTTTACAACGGTTGGCAAGTCATACTCAAGCAACAGTATTGGCAAAGCTGGAAGGGAATAATCCCGCTGGTTCTGTAAAAGATCGTCCTGCATATAATATGATCATGAAAGCTGAACAGCGTGGTCAAATTAAGCCAGGTGATACGTTGATTGAGGCGACGAGTGGAAATACGGGAATTGCGTTGGCGATGGTCGCCGCAATGCGTGGTTATAAAATGAAATTAATCATGCCAGGTAACTCAAGCCAAGAGCGTAAAGATGCGATGCGTGCCTATGGTGCTGAATTGATCGAAGCAACCAATATGGAAGTTGCGCGTGATATGGCTTTGCAAATGCAAAGTGAAGGCCAAGGTCTGGTGTTGAATCAGTTTGGGAATCCAGACAATGTGGAAGCACACTACCTGACCACAGGCCCTGAAATTTGGCAACAGACAGCGGGGAAAATTACTCATTTCGTCAGCTCTATGGGCACAACTGGCACGATCATGGGAATTTCTAAATATTTAAAAGAACAAAATCCAGATATTCAAATTATAGGATTACAGCCTTCAGAAGGTTCAAATATAGCGGGTATACGCCGTTGGCCACAAGAATACTTGCCGACAATTTTTGATCCAAAGCGTGTCGACCAGATCATGGATATTCCGCAAATTGAAGCTGAAAAAACGGCACGCAGTTTAGCGCGTCAAGAAGGCATTAGTGCAGGAACCTCCTCAGGAGGGGCTGTATGGGCATCTGTTAAAATTGCTGAAGAAAACCCAGATGCAGTGATTGTGTGCATTGTATGCGACCGAGGTGATCGTTATCTTTCTACAGGTTTGTTCTCTGTTGAGGATGAAGAATAGTTGCTTCAAGGTCATAAATTGCCTCATGATGGTAAAGTTGATTATTGAGTAAAGTTTTTATGCGCCTTCCAGTTTTAGTTTTTGATATCGAAACCCTGACAGATCTTAAATCTGGAGCGCATTTATATGGTTTGGATTTACCACAGGACGATTTAGAACAGGCGTTGGCAAAATTACGTCGTCAAGAATCAGGGATGGATTTTCAGCGATTATCTTTACATGAAATTGTCTGTATTTCGGGTTTGTGGATTGATGAAAATGGTGTGATGAAACTATTTTCATTTAGTCGTGAGCACTATACTGAAACTGAAATTTTACAAAAATTTTTATCTATCTTTGATAAAAGACACCCAACCCTCGTGAGTTGGAATGGTTCACAGTTTGATTTACCAGTGATTTTGTTCCGTGCAATGTATCACGGACTATCTGCGCCAAGTTTGTTTGATCAAGGTGAGATTGACACACAAAAAAGGTATAATAACTATCAGAACAGATATCACAACCGTCATGTCGACTTAATGGATGTTATGGCGATGTTTAACGGGCGTCATTTTCAGAAATTGGATGATGTTGCTCATTTATTGGGTTATCCCGGTAAACGTGGTATTTCAGGTTATTTTGTTCCCGAATATGTGAATACAAAGCAATGGCTGAAATTAACCAGCTATTGCGAAGGTGATGTTTTAAATACGTGGTTAATCTTCTTAAGATGGGCTTTGTTAAAAGGTCAAATTTCTTTGCAAGATCACCAGTTATGGATTCAAGCCTCTATTCATTATTTGCAAGGACAACCTCAACAACATGAGTTTTTAAATGTTTGGCGTGAAACGTCACAACGAACTGAATTTACTCAAGCAGATTTTTCCTCCACACCCGATTAGGTATCCCTTTGAAACATAAAGCAAAACCTCGACCATCTCAGCTTCCACAATATATTTTTAAAGTTGAAAGATTGTCACATGAAGGGCGAGGGATTGCGCATTATGGAACAGAGCTCAATCATCCAAATGAAAAGCAGGGTAAAAAAGTTTTTATTCGTTATGCACTACCTGGTGAAATTGTAAAAGCTCAAGTGACTCGTCAGGTATCTAAACTTGAAGAAGCGGACAGTATTGAATTACTCAGTGAGGCTAATCCACATCGTATTCAGCCGATCTGTCCACATTTTGGCATTTGTGGTGGATGTAATATGCAACATATCCATCCAGATGAACAAATTCGTTTAAAACAAGATGTTTTAAAATCGCATCTCAGTCACTTTGCGGGATTAGCGCCTGAACAATGGTTAGACCCATTGCGTTCAACTCGTTCCGATTATCGACATAAAGCCAGAATAGGTGTGCGTCATTTGCCCAAACAAAATAAATTGCTTATGGGGTTTCGTGAAGCACAGAGTAACCATTTAACTGAAATCCAAACCTGTAAAATTTTAGATATTGAATTGGATCAGGCCTTACCTGAAATAAAGGCATTACTCGAAAGTCTAAAAGGCAAAAGTAGCATTGGTCATATAGAATTAGCCAAAGGCGATAGCGAAATTTCATTATTGGTTCGCCATACTGAAAAATTAAAAGCCCATGATGTCAACCTATTGCAACAATATGCGTTACAGAAACAGTGGCAGTTGTATTTGCAACCTGCGGGTGTGGAAAGTGTACATCGAGTAGATCATGCTCAAGCCGACATGCATTTGCATTACCGTTTAAAAGATTTTGATATTGAGTTTGCATTTAATCCAACAGATTTTACCCAAGTGAATCCTACTGTAAATCCGCAGATGGTTAATCTGGCATGTGATTTGCTTGAGTT
Organism: Acinetobacter sp. LipI_19; assembly: GCF_058242925.1. NCBI lineage: Bacteria > Pseudomonadati > Pseudomonadota > Gammaproteobacteria > Moraxellales > Moraxellaceae > Acinetobacter > Acinetobacter sp. LipI_19. The sequence goes on along the minus strand of NZ_JBZAYK010000002.1, from coordinate 42,334 downwards.
GAAAGCAGGTGAGACTGTTTTAGATTTATTTTGTGGATTGGGAAATTTTTCACTCCCGCTTGCTAAACGTGTGGGTGCTACAGGAAAAGTCATTGCTGTAGAAGGTAGTGAAGCAATGGTGAAGCGTGGTACAGAAAATGCACTGAACAATCGCCTCAGCAATGTTAAATTCTATTCACAAGATTTAACAAAAGACTTTTCGCATTATTCTTGGGCAAATCAAGGATTTGATGCATTATTGATTGACCCTCCTCGTGCGGGAGCAGAACAAGTTATGCATTATTTGCCCAAATTTGGTGCGCAAAGAATCGTTTATGTGTCGTGTAATCCTGCAACTTTGGCTAGGGATGCTGGGATTTTGGTACAACACGGTTATCAGCTCACTAAAGCAGGTGTAATGGACATGTTTACTCACACTGGGCATGTTGAATCTATTGCTTTGTTTGAAAAGAAATTAGAGATAAACGATTTATAATGAAATATAGAGTTAGAGGAGTAGGGTATGGTCACAGTACGTGAGCAACTTCCTGATGAGCTCAATGAGCTATCAGAGGAAGCGACTGTAGAGCATGCCGATGAAGCGCAACACGCTCTAGCAACTTGGCTAGATCGAGTGCGTGGAATTTTAGACGGTGCTGAACTTAAGCAGTTAGAAGAAGTCGCGCAATTAGTATTACAAAAAGAATTGGCGACCACAGTAAATTCCAGAACCAATACCTTTGCAACAGGTATTGGAATGGCTGACATCCTCGCGCATTTACATGTCGATGAAGATACATTAGCAGCAGCTGTACTTTATCGTAGCGTGCGTGAGGATCTCACCACCTTAGAGGAGATACAGCAGCAATGCGGTGAGCAAGTTTATAACCTTGTCAAAGGCACTTTGGCTATGGGTAAACTTTCTGAACTGATTGAAAAGAATAAACGGTTAGAAGATCACTTTAATAATAATCAGCGCGAACACCTGACAGGCATCTATAAGATGTTGATTTCTGTGACAGAAGATGTTCGTGTGGTATTGATTAAATTGGCTGAACGGACATTTGCTTTACGTGAATTGGCACACTCTTCAAAAGAGCGTCAAGAGCGTGTTGCACGAGAAATCTTGACCATCTATTCTCCTTTGGCGCATCGTTTAGGGATAGCTCAATTAAAATGGGAGCTCGAAGATCTTGCTTTCCGTTATTTGGCTCCTGAACGCTATAAAGAGATTGCTTCATTACTCAATGAAAAGCGGCTGGAACGTGAGCAATATATTCAGTTTGTGGTTGATAAACTGAAAGGTGAGCTTGGTGAGCATGATATTGAGGCAGAGATTTCAGGTCGAGTAAAACATATTTATTCGATCTACCGTAAAATGAAGAGTAAAAATCTGAGTTTTGATCAGCTATATGATATTCGTGCGTTAAGAGTTTTGGTTAAATCTGTAGCAGAGTGTTATCACGCTTTGGGCATTGTGCATCAAATTTGGCGCCATATTCCTCATCAGTTTGATGATTATATTACCAATCCAAAAGCCAATGGTTATCGCTCTTTACATACTGCGGTGATTGCAGAAAATAAATCTTTGGAAATCCAAATCCGTACCAAAGAAATGCATGAAGAAGCAGAGTTGGGTGTATGTTCGCATTTCAACTATAAAGAAGGCTCGAAAACCACTGATTATTCATTTAATCATCGTTTGCATTCATTACGTGCAGTCCTTGAACATTATCAAGAACGTACTGAAACCAGTGCACATCCCAATGAAGATGAAACAGAAGATTTTGAACAAATTCAAGATTTTGAAGGGTTCGAAAAAATCTATGTTTTTAGTCGTGATGGGGATATTAAAGAATTACCACGTGGATCGACGGTGCTTGATTTTGCTTATCATGTGCATACCGAGGTCGGGAATAAGTGCTATGCATCAAGGGTTAATCAACGCTATGTGCCATTAACCTATACTCTGAAAACAGGGGAACAGGTTGAGATTTTAACCAAGAAAGATCGTGAACCCAATCGTGATTGGTTAGTTAACTCATTGGGTTATATCAAAACTGCACGTGCCCGTGACAAGTTGCGCCACTGGTTTAGACAACAAGATCGCAGTAAAAATCTGGAAGTTGGGCGTGAACTACTCAATAAAGAGCTTTCACGTCTAGCGATTCATCCAAAAAGTATTGATTTAAGTGATTATTGTAATCATTTCAATGTAAAAACTGGTGATGACATCCTTGTTTCATTGGTAAGTGGGGAAATTAGCCTGCATGCCTTGATTAATCAAGTTAATCGCCACATGCACTTAGATCAAGATGAACCAGAACTTGTTCTAAAACCGACGTTAAATCCACGTGCAAGTCATACCTTATCTGCACATGGAATTTTAATTGATGGTTTGGATAATGTTGAATTACACATTGCACAATGTTGTCAGCCTGTTCATGGTGAATCGATTGCTGGATATATCACCTTGAATCGTGGTGTGAGTATTCATAAGGTTGCGTGTCCCGATTACATGCGCATGATCAAGTTAGAACCTGATCGTGCTGTTGAAGCCGATTGGGAAATGCAACCGACACGTGGGCAAAGTGTGCAAATTGTGGTGGAAGCTTATGATCGTCGTGGTTTGTTAAAAGATTTGACCCAAGTGATTTTTTCAGATCAGATCAATATTCGTCAGGTAAATACGATTTCTGAAGCAGATGGTATTGCCAATATGAAATTGTTGATTGAAGTGAAAGGTTTGGCGCAATTGTCTCGCCTTTTAGCAAGATTGGAACAACAGCCTGGCATTATCAGTGCTCGACGTTTGGTTCAAGGTAATTAAGCTATATTGCCTTGATCAGATTTTATGATTTGAACAATAACAAAACTCGCGAAATGCGAGTTTTTTATTATTCAGTATAATAAATTAAACTATGAATTTGATTTATAAAAAGAAAGCTGATATCTGTTGAATGAGTTTTTATAATATTAATGCTTAGATTTTCTCGTCAGTATTAAATTACTCAAGCGATTGATAAATTGAGGGCTAATGGTAGAAAGTGTAAACATTACTTTAGTTTTTAAACCAACTGGACGATGTGTAGCAGTGAAAAGTGAGTCTTTGGCTTTAACTTGTGCAAGCACTTGCTCAGCAACATCTTGGGGTGTGAGGCTAACACCGATATTTTGAATCGCGCCTGCATCCATGTTTGTTACCATAGTCGTTTGGACAAACAGCGGCATAACATCCAGTACACGAATGCCATATTTTTGCCATTCGATATCTAATCCTTCGGTAATACCGCGTACCGCAAATTTACTGGCAGAATATGAGACTAAATCTGCTTGTCCATAAATGGCTGATGCTGAAGAAATATTGATAATACGCGCAAATTTTGCTTCTTTTAGATAGGGAAGTGCGGCGTGACAGCCATTTAAAACACCATTTACATTGATATTGATTGTTCGGTGGTGTGCACTAATTTCAGTTTTCTCAAAATCTCCAGAATAAAGGATGCCAGCATTATTCACTAAAATGTTAAGACCATTTGCCCATTGAGAAAACTCTTTAAGCGCTATTTGCCATTGTGCATAATCGCTCACATCTAATTTGCCAGCTTTGGCATTGTGACCTAATTGATCTGCTAAAATTTGAGCCTGAGCTTCATTGATATCATAAATACCAACTTGATAACCTTGTTGGTAGAATAGACGTGCGATCGCTGCCCCAATGCCTTGTGCAGCACCGCTTATGAATATGCTCTGACGCATTGCAGTATCCTTTTTAGTTTATTTTGATTGCAGTGAGTTGAACATAAAATATGCATAACAACAAGTGTTGTGCAGTCATTTCTTATTGATCTTAAAGGACATTAAATGCAACAGTTATTCGCCATTATGAAACAATTACGTGCAGAGTGCCCTTGGGATCGTGAACAGACCCCTGAAAGTTTAACGCGCTATGCGATCGAAGAGGCGTACGAGGTGGAAGAAGCTGTACGCTCTGGCGATGTTGATGAGATTAAAAATGAATTAGGGGATTTATTGTTACAAGTGGTTTTTCAATCACAGATGTACAGTGAGCAGGGTGCTTTTGATTTTAATGATGTTGTAGAAGCTATTTGTCAAAAATTGATACGTCGTCATCCGCATGTTTTCCAAAAAGAGCAGTTTGAGAATTTAACTCCTGAACAAGTGTCACTTTTGTGGCAGGAGATTAAACAACAAGAAAAACAAGGTAAACCTCAATTTCGGTTAGATGAGTTAAAGCATGGTCCTGCTTTGTCTCAGGCGGAAAACCTGCAAAAAAATGTTGCAAAAGTAGGATTTGATTTTACTGATGTGGCTCAGGCCTACGATAAAGTCAAAGAGGAACTGGCAGAGTTTGAAGAAGCCATGCAATCGGAAAAACCTGATGAAATTATGGATGAATTTGGTGATTGTTTATTTTCTTTAATTAATGTTGGGCGTAAACTAGGCATTTCAAGTGAGATGGCTCTTTTAGGAACCATTTATAAATTTAAATCTCGCTTTGCTTATATTGAAAATCAAATCAATTTTAAAAATAAAAGATTAGAAGATATATCTTTAGAAGAAATGGATCTTCTTTGGGATCAGGCAAAGCAACAATTAAAACCATAGGTTATCCATGAGTAATCATAATTTTTATTGTAATCGTGTAGTAAAGCTAATTAAATTGTCTTTTTTATTGGTGCTTTTAAGCTGCTCTTTCAGCTTATATGCGCAACAATTTGATCAAGCTTATTTAAAATGGAAAGCAGAACAACAAGCACATGATGAAAAAATAAACAAGATTGATGGTCACTATTATCTTTCGACACCGAATAACCAGACATCACAACCTAAGAATAGTGGTAACAATAACACATTGTCACGTGTTCAAAATTCAAATAGCTCAGGTATGAGAATTAGTTTAAATTCTGCAAATATTGAACAATTACAACAGTTAAAAGGTGTCGGTACAAAGAAAGCACAGGCGATTATTGATTATCGCAATCAGAACGGGAAGTTTAAAAGTATTGATGATTTAAAAAAGGTAAAGGGGATTGGGGCGAAATTTTTCGAGCAGAATCAAGCACGACTTAGTTTGTGACGTGTTTAATGCTGTATGGATCGATGAATTATCAACATATCTTAAATTCAAGTGAAGTTTGCGAGAATCAAATTGCCCTTTAGCTGTGTAAGCGATATCATTAGCACAATTATGATTTTTACGTCCTGACGTAGGAGACAGTGTCTTTTGCAAACTTTGCGTGCGTCAAAGTGTGGGTTATCCACCGCTCAATTACCTTCCTCCATTTTAGATGTTATTGATTCTTTAACTAAAGCTGGCTATGAAGCTTATATAGTCGGTGGTGGTGTACGTGATTTAATGCTTGGCTTAAATCCGAAAGACTATGATGCAGTGACCAATGCAACGCCTTCTCAGGTGAAAGAGGTATTTGGTCGTCGTTGCCGAATTATTGGGCGACGTTTTGAATTGGCACATGTGTATTCAGGTCGTGAATTGATTGAGGTGGCGACATTCCGTGCCCCACCGAAAAAAGCAATTACCTCTGCACAAGGAATGATTTTACGTGACAACAATTGGGGAACTATAGAGCAAGATTTTGCTCGACGTGATTTTTCCATCAATGCCATGTACTACCAACCAAGAAAAGGGGAAGTGCTCGATTTTTGTAATGCTATTGATGATATAAAAACCAAAACTTTAAGGTTATTGGGTGATCCAGGACTTCGTTTTGAAGAAGATCCCGTACGAATGTTGCGTACTTTACGTTTTGCTGCGAAGTTAAATTTTAGTATTGATCCTAAAATTTTAGACGTTTTTACCCAAGAGATGACACAGCTGCTGCGTGATGTTTCTCCGCACCGTTTATATGATGAGTCGCAAAAATTATTCACGATGGGACATTTACATCGTGTTATGCCTATGTTGATTGAATTTGGTATTTGGAAGCAATTATTTGCTGATATTAGTCCTGAAATTACTCAGTTTATTGAACGTGCTGCGAAAAATACCGATCAACGGATTCAAATGGGTAAAACCATTAATCCTGCTTTTTTCTATGCAGTATTGCTATGGAATAATTTCTTAGCGCGTTGTGATTTTTACCATGCTAAAGGGGTTGTTGCTGCAGAAGCACGAGCTCAAGCAGGTTTGGATGTGTTGAAACGTCAAGCGACTCGAACCATTATTCCCCGTTTTGCGGAAACCTTTATTCGTGAAGTTTGGGAAATGCAAAGCCGTTTGTTAAATCCAAAACCTCAACAGATTGAAGCACTTTCTGGTCATGCACGTTTCCGTGCAGGATTCGATTTCCTGTTGTTGAGAGAGAAGTCTGGTGATACTTCTACCAACGGTATGGGAGCATGGTGGGAAGCTTACCAAGATATGTCGACTGACGAGAAAGAGCGTGCAATTGGTAGCTATAATCGACAGCGTGCTAAGAGCCGTAAAAAAATTGCTGAAGTCGCACCAATTGAAGATGCAAAAGCTGCAGTTTCAACGCAAATTGAGCCATTGGTCAAAGAACAAGAGTCTCGTAGTCGTCGTTCACGGAATAAGCCAAATTCAACATCATCTCATGATTTTAGAACACGAAATGATGCTCGAACAGCTGTAAACAAAGGTGAAATCACTGCTGATCATCCAATTACCAAGCGTAGACGAGTACAACGTGATTTGAACAGTGTGATTTTTGGACCCACCCAGTCATGATTAAAACCTACATTGGTTTAGGAAGTAATCTAGGAGATTCTGAGCAAATTCTACGAGCAGCTGTAGAAAAGCTTAGAAAATTTGGTGGTGTTACGGTTTCAAAGTTGTACCAAAGTCCCCCAATGGGGCCTCAAGATCAACCAAATTATCATAATGCGGTTGTAGAATTGCACACAGATTTAGCGCCATTGGCCTTGTTGGATGAGTTGCAACGCATTGAAAATGAATCAGGTCGAGTACGTTCACGTCATTGGGGTGAGCGTACTTTAGATCTAGATCTTTTGCTTTATGCTGAAAAAAACATTATAAATGAGCGGCTCACAGTACCGCATATTGGTATTTTAGAGCGTGATTTTGTAGTGATTCCATTGTTGGATCTCGATCCTGAGCTTCAAGTCAATGGACAATCATTGCAAAAGTTAGATTTCGTGCAACATTCAACCCTTAGCGTTTTAGCAGATCAGTCATGGGCTGATTAAAGGATTGAATGGGCAGAGGAACTCTCATTGATAGAGGAATATCGTCATGATTAGCCTAAGTGATTTAAGACAATTCAAAACTCAGGGACGTAAATTTTCATGCTTAACTTGCTATGATGCGAGTATGGCAAAAGGTATGGAAGTTGCTGAGATTGACACCATTTTAATTGGTGACTCTCTAGGGATGACAATCCAAGGGCATGATTCTACATTGCCTGTTACTGTTGCAGATATGGCGTATCATACTGCAGCTGTACGTCGTGCGAATCAACACGCATTTATCATGTGTGATTTACCTTTTCTGAGTTACGCAACGCTTAATGATGCGTTGCTTAATTCAAAAACCGTGATACAAGCGGGTGCTCAGATGGTGAAAATTGAGGGTGGTGAATGGCTGGCTGAAACTATACGAGTTTTGACACGAAATGGTGTACCTGTTTGTGTACATTTGGGCTTAACACCACAGTCGGTACATGTCTTTGGTGGCTATAAATTACAAGCGAAAACGCGTGAAGCGGCAGATCAATTAATTGCTGACTGTAAAGCTGTGGTAGACGCTGGTGCAGCTGTGTTATTGCTCGAATGTGTTCCTGCTCAAATGGGTAAAGAAATTACTGAATTATTCCCACACGTTCCTGTGATCGGTATTGGAGCTGGGGCAGATACTGATGGTCAAGTTCTTGTTGTGCAAGATATGCTTGGTTTGACTTTTGGTAAAGTGGCTCGCTTTGTACGCAATTTTATGAAAGAACAAGCAGGTGAATCTGCAATTGTAGATGCATTCAAGGCATATCATGTTGCTGTGCAAGAGAAATCGTTTCCTGCAAAAGAACATACTTTTCAAGTAGAGCTGTAGACATGAAAACAGAAACGACCATTCAAGGACTAACAGCATCACTTAATCCTGCTCGATCGGCACGTAAAATCATCGGTTTTGTACCAACGATGGGAAATCTACATCAGGGCCATTTAAACCTTGTTCGTGAAGCGCGTAAATTATGTGATGTGGTGGTGGTTAGTATTTTCGTGAATCCAATTCAGTTTGGACCCAATGAAGATTTTGATAACTATCCACGTACACTTGAGCAAGACAGTAATTTACTTGCTGAAGTGGGGTGTGACATTGTTTTTGCACCGTCTGTTGAGCAAATGTATGGTAAATTCCCACGTTTAACAAATATTACTGTGGGTGAAATTACCAATGATTTGTGTGGCTTACAACGTCCAGGTCACTTTGATGGTGTTGCTGTTGTTGTCACCAAATTGTTTAATATTGTACAGCCGAACTTTGCATTTTTTGGACAGAAAGATTATCAACAATTGGCTGTGATTAAGCAGGTTGTTCGTGATTTGAATATGCCAATTGAAGTGATTGGTGTACCAATTGCACGTGCTGAAGATGGTTTGGCCTTAAGTTCGCGTAATGGTTACTTATCTGAACAAGAGCGTCAAACAGCTCCTGTTATTTTTAAGACCTTAACGACTGCTGAACAAGATTTACATGCAGGCAAAACACTTGCAGATGTCTTGGCTCAAATTCGTGAAAGTTTAAATGATGCAGGGTTAATTGTGGATTATGTCGAAGCACGTAGTCTAGCGTTGCAAAAAGTTGAACAATTCGACCAAGATGTTGTATTGTTTGTTGCAGCGAAATTAGGCAAGACTCGTCTGATTGACAATTTACAAGTAAAACATTTTACATAAACTTTGCTTTTAGGATCGCGATGCCATGAAGCGCATACTTATCGTAACAGGACAGTCTGGTTCAGGTAAATCATCTGCTTTGCAGGTGCTTGAAGATTTGGGTTATTACTGTATCGATAATTTGCCTTTGGCATTGCTTCCTGAAATTGTTGAAAAGCTGGATAGAGAAAATAATTTAGAATTATTGGCACTCGGTGTCGATGTTCGAAGTGCAAAAGAAGATTTACAAGGTTTTGATCAGGTTTTTCAACAGTTACAAAAACATGGCAGCGTAGACGTTATTTATTTAACGACGCGTGATCAGGAGTTGATTTCACGTTTTAGCGCATCGCGACGTCCACATCCTTTGTCAAACCGCTTCCAAAGTTTGAATGAATGTATTCAAGAAGAAAAAAATTTATTGCTCCCAATTCAACTGCGAGCAACAGTACATATCGATACAACGGATAAAAGTGTACACGATTTAAAAGATACCTTATTGTCCAAACTTGGACAGTCCGATAAACTCATTTTAATTTTGCAATCTTTTGGTTATAAACATGGTATTCCATTAGATGCAGATTTTGTTTTTGATGTCAGGCATTTGCCAAATCCACATTGGGATTTAGAGTTACGTAAATATTCGGGTTTAGATGAACCAGTACGTAAATTTTTAGAAGCCAGTGAGCAAGCAAATGAGATGTATCAAGACATCTATCAGTTTTTAAATAAGTGGTTGCCTGCTTTTTCGGAAGGTCATCGTCACTATATTACAGTGTCAATTGGCTGTACGGGGGGACAACATCGTTCAGTTTATATTGTGGATAGGTTGAAAAAGGCTCTTGAGTCAAAATGGACTATTCAAGTATTACATAGAGAAATGAAGCACTGGTCATGATTGACACAACTGTTGACGTAATTAATAAATTAGGATTACATGCGCGTGCATCTGGAAAACTAATCGAAGTCACGACTAAATTTAAATGCTCTATTCAAATTGGTAAGGGTGACAAGTTAGTCGATGCCAAGAATATCCTTTCTTTACTTATGCTCGGAGCTGGTAAAGGAACCACCTTGCGTCTAGTGATTGATGGTGCAGATGAAGAAAAAGCTTTGTCTGAAGTTCAAGCACTGTTCGCAGATAAATTTTACGAGGCAGAATAATCGTGGCACGTCGTCCGCAACGTTTTACTGAAGATGATTTTGAATCTTTAGAAGGGCGTGCAAGTAAAACCGAACAGAAAAAAGCTGTACAACGTATGGCTGCTTTAGGTGAACAACTCGCAGAGTTGTCGAAGAAACAAATTGAATCTTTACCTGTTGAAGATCGGTTGATAGAGGCTTTGCTTGATGTGCAATTGATCACATCTTTTGAAGCACGTCGCCGTCAATTTCAACGGATTGGTAAGCTTTTGCGTAATGAAGATGAAGCCATCATTTTGTCTTATTTAACCCCTAAGCAAGGGATTAAAAAGTTGGCGCAATTGGATCGTTGGGTGGATCGAATGATTGAGCAGCGTGACCCTGCAATTAAAGAATTCTGTAAATCTTATAATGCTGCTGAAAGTCATTCTTTACGTCAGCATGTATTGCGTATTCATCGGGATATCACCCGTCAAGCCACCGCTGAAGAATTAGCGGCTTCTAAACTTAAGTTATTAAATTATGCCCAACAAGTGGCTTTGATTTCGGATAATTCCAAGTAAATTATTGTGACAAATAAAAAACGACCCAACAGGGTCGTTTTTTATATTTAGCCAAGATATGAATTAAACTTTTGATGGTATCATGGGAATGTTATCGCCTGATTTAAACTCTGGCTGGAATTTAACAACACATTTACCATCGATGATTTTATCATCCAGTTTTACTTGGATTGCCTTACCATCAGTCTGGCCTGCACATGATTTTTGAATCGCATCCCACTTCGCTTTACGTTCTGCACGTTTTTGGGCAAATTCTTGCTTAATTTGAGCACGTTGTTCTTCGGTCATGTCTTTCATACGGGGTCCGTCATGACGCATCATATGACCACGTTGTTCTCCATCACGACGGAAATCCTGATTCATCTCTTTCATCGCCTTGTGATCAGGCTTGAATACGATATTTCATGTACCATTAATATTTTGCTGACCTGCTGTCACCTGAACCGTTTGACCAATTGCTTTGCCATCACAGGCTTTTTGCATTTGTTGGCGTAACGCTTTATGTTGAGCACGTTTCTGTTTCATTTCTTCACGTTGTTCAGGTGACATTTTATGATGCCCACCATGCATCATCGGGTGGCCCTCTTTTGGACCTGGATTAGATTGACAGGCAGTCAAAGCCCCTACAGTTAAAATACTTGCCGATACAAGTGCGATTTTTGTCATAGCTTTCATTGTTACTACTCCAATGAATATTTTGTGTTGTGTTCTGTTGATACCGTAAAGATTAAATAATAATGATGTAGAAACAATGGAGAGAATTTTGAACAACTGTTGGGTACAATGTTGAAATGAGAAGAAAAACGTGAGATCAGTTTTGAAAATACGTCGAGTCCCCATTGCACTGCGCTTATTTCTCACCGTTTTATTGACGACATTAGTCATTACAACGGTGAGCTTAAGTGTTTTGCACTGGACCATGCAAAAGAATTTTGCCAAGTATGTCGCAGATGTCGAAATGCAAAAACTTGATCATCTGATAGAAAATTTGGCAGATGTATATGGGGTCTATCAAGACTGGGGTAATGCGGTTCAAGCACAGATTTTACAAATTGAAGGCGATGCTGCCCCTGATGATTATGATAAGTTGTCACGCTGGTGGCTACGTCGTCAATATGATATTGCTTTACAACAGCGCTATTTTAAAGAACATACGATAGTAGCGACTTTGGGACAAACAGATGGTGCAGTTCATAAGTCTCAGCTGGATCAAGAAGAACTAAAAATTCTTGAAGAGAATTTACCCTCAGCTTATCAGCCATTTGAAGGTTTGAAGTTTCCACTGAGCTCAAATCAAAATTTATTTAGACCCTCTGATCGTAAAGGAAAAAAATCATCTATAGACAAAGGACATCTTTCAGCGGGTCGTGAAGAAGCAGCTTCAGCACCTAAAGAAACGTCAACGAGAGATTCAATGCGGACTGTAAATCCACAGAATGGCAAAAAGATATTTGTATCATTGCCTGACCGCTTAGGACTCAGTTCACGCCTTTCATTATATGATGCAAAACAACAGTTTATTTTGGGTGAACCTTCTGATGATCAGGTTTCTTATCGTCCGATTTTGGTCAATGATCAGGTGGTAGGGTATCTAGGTTTAAAACCAGTTTTAGATCAGGATGATGCATTGAGTATTAACTTTTTTAGTAATCAAAAACGTTATTTAGTACTGATCTATATCTTCACATTCTTATCAAGCTTGGTTGCAGCCTTGTTATTGGCGACTTATTTTAAAACACCGATTCAACGTTTATTGAACGCAACTCGTGAATTAACCAAAGGTAACTACCAGCATCAAGTGGTGATTAACCGCAATGATGAATTAGGAGACTTGTCTACTGAGTTAAATCAGTTGGCTGTCATTCTCGACCAGCATGAAACATCACGCCGTCAATGGGTTGCAGATACTTCACATGAGTTAAAAACACCATTGGCAGTATTGCAGGCACAAATTGAAGCCATGCAAGATGGGATTCGAAAGCCCACACCTGAACATTTTGAAGCGATGTTACGTCAAGTCACAAGCTTGAAAAAATTGACACAGGATCTAGCGGATTTAGCCCAAGCTGAAGCACAACAATTGAAATGCTACTTTGCAGAAGTTGATCCTTGGTCCGTCATTTTACAGGAAATAGAGAATTTTAAACCTAAATTTGAACAGGCTGATTTAACAATTTCAGCCAGAGGTGAGGGGGCAAAATTACAATTAGATATAGATCGTTTTAAGCAAATTATGGTCAACTTACTTGGAAATAGTATTCGTTATACTGAAGCAGGCGGTGAAGTTCAAGTCCATACAGAGCAAGATGCAGATTCATGGAGTGTGATCGTAGATGATAGCCCATTGGGTCTGAGTGATGAACAGATTGCACGCTTGGGAGAACGCTTCTATCGTGTGGATAATTCACGTACACGTAGTACAGGTGGTACAGGATTGGGCTTGGCTTTATCAGGTAAAATTGCACAAACACTCGGTGGTCAGCTTACTTTTGATCATTCGCCATTAGGCGGTTTGCGTTGCAAACTGACATTTTCAAAACATACTAAATTTTAAAAGGAATAGTACAACATGAAGCATATCATGCTGGTAGAGGATGAAGTTGAACTTGCGCAATTGGTGCGGGATTATCTAGAAGCAGCGGGCTTTGAAGTCAGTATGTTTCATGATGGTCAAGAAGCTTATGACAGCTTCCTGCAACGTAAGCCGAGTTTAATGGTATTGGATTTGATGGTCCCGCGTATGGATGGTTTGACCATTTGCCGTAAAGTGCGTGAGCAAACCGACTTACCGATTATCATGGTGACTGCACGAACAGAAGAAATCGATCGTGTCTTGGGTTTAAATATGGGAGCAGATGACTATGTCTGTAAACCTTTTAGCCCAAAAGAGTTGGTGGCACGTGTACAAGCGGTATTACGCCGTTTAGAACGTAAAGCTGAACCTGAAGCCAATGACTTATTTCGTATTGATAAAGCACAACAACGTATCTGGTATCAACAAAAATCGTTGAATTTAACGCCAACTGAATTCCGCCTTTTAGAGCTTTTCCTCGAACATTTGGGACAAGTCTATTCTAGAGCGCAACTTTTAGACCATATCAACCCAGATAGTTTTGATGTTGCTGACCGTGTTATTGATAGTCATATCAAAAACTTACGTCGTAAAATATCTGAAGCTGCTGAAACTGGAAATCGTCATGAATGGGTACAAGCTGTTTATGGCGTAGGCTACCGTTTTGAATATCCAGAAGATTAAGTTTTCAACATTTTAAGTTCACCATTGTGGATAAACACAGGTTTATCCACAGATATTGTGGGTAAATGTTTATAAATGTAAAAATTTATGTTTGAAAAATAAGCATATAACTTATGGTTATCGATAGATTCTGACTTGACTGAATCAGGTATAGACAGGTCTGTTGATCTAAACCTGTAATTCAAAGCTACTATCAAATGCAGTTATCAAAAGACCGCTAATTATTTAATCTGTTGATAAACCGCCAATACCTGCTTTTGAGCTTTGGTTAGACTCTTGGCCACTAGCTCATAAGAGCCTTCAACCAAGTCTTGAATCAAATCAGCACTGATCTGTTCACCTTCATAGACTGAAATCCAATGACGTTTATTCATATGATAGCCCATCTGAATCGAGGGGTAGAGATCTCTTAACATTTCGCCATGATCAGGTTCAACTTTTAAATTAATTAGTTTTTTGCCATGCAGTTCAGAGCCTAACATAAACATTTTTCCCACCACCTTAAAAACAGGAATATCCTCACCAAAAGGGTAGCTAAGTTCGGATTTAGGCAAATCTGATGCAATCTTAAATGCTAAAGTTCGGATTTCTTCACCTGTCATCACTGTCTCTTTTTAAAATATTCTTTATGAATAAATGCTAATCACTGTTCCATCATCGACCAGCTTCCAAATTTCATCCATATCTATATTTCTAACGGCAATACACCCCCATGTCCAGTCATTTCTAGGTAAGTACGTCATTAAACTAGGGAGTTTTTCCATTTGTGAGCGTGTTGCTGAACCATGAATCATAATGTCGCCACCAGGAGAAACGCCGAGTTGGTTGGCTTTAGATTTATCCTGTTGGTTTGGATAGGACACATGCAGCGATTTATAAAATGCACTATTAGAATTACGCCAATCTAAAATATAACGACCTTCAGGGGTTTTTCCATCACCTTCTTTAACCTTATGTCCAATAGGATCAAAACCTAAGCGCATTGGATATGTTCGTATGTCTTGATCATGATGCATGAGTTTAACAATACGATCTGATTTATAAACTTTAACTTCGGTGATTGGCGTGTCTTGACGGAGACGTTGAATGTCTTGCTCAGATAAATTCTGCACGTGTATGGTAGCATTTGCCGTTGGAATAAATTGATTATATTTTTGATAAGTCCAGACACTAGCTATAGCTATAGCCAAAAGAATCAAGCATGGAATGAGGTATTTTTTATTCATTTTAGAATACTAATGTTGTAAAACCCTGTATTGCCTAAATTTTATTCACTCTAAAGACAAAAGCTGTAGTTAATTTGTGATTGTGGATTTATCCTGTGGATAAACACAAGTTTATCCACAGAAATTGTGGGTAACTATGATGAGTCAGATCAAAGAAAGCGATTCGGCAATTTATTTGATCAAGACGAACAACTCACCATTACTTCAGGAACATCACTTGGTAAAGGTGCTAAGTCTTTGGCTGTTTCTAAATCCTTTTGTTTGATAAAGGGCTGACCAAGCAATTTAAATAGGCGATCAACCTCAGAAAAATCATCACGTTCAGCCTGTTCAATGGCTGTTTGTAGCATATGATTTCTTAAAATATAGACTGGATTGGCTTTTTTCATTTCCGCATCAAGTACATCAATATCTTGCTGCTCACGAATACTGTGATATTGCGTCAAGAAGCTTTCAAATTGAAAGCGATCTAGGCAATCATCTTTAATAGCTTCATATTCTTTATTCTGTAAGCGAAGAAAACTGTTGGTATAGTCGAGTTGCTCACTTTGTAGAATTCTTAAAAATGCCATACCGCAATCAAAACTATCTTTATGGAAGGCAGGTAGTCCAAGTTTTTGGCATAGCCCATGGGTATAATGTTCTAGAAAGGTCGGTTCAAAATGCTCTAAACATTTGACGAGATCTTGCTTAAATTGTTCTTTATTTTCTGCTTGTGCTAGTGGAATTAAATTGTTTAACCAATTCCATAAATTCCAATGTGCAATACTCGGTTGGTTTTGGTAGGTATAACGGCCATTGTAATCACTATGATTGTTGATCCAATTGGGACGGAAACGCTCCATAAAACCATAAGGGCCAAAATCAAGGGTAGAACCTGTAATATTGAGATTATCCGTATTCATAACACCATGCGCAAAACCCACCAATTGCCATTTGGCGATCATGATCGCAGTGTTTTGAATCACTTGCGTTGCAAATGCTAAAACAGTGTCTTCAAACTTTTGTTGTTCAGTACTCAAACATTGTGGATAGTGCCATTCAATACATTTTTGGGTAAATTCAGTGAGTAACTCAGGCTGATATTGATTGATCCATTCAAAATGCCCTAAACGGATGTGGCAATCCGAAGTGCGTAACATCATTGCACCAAGTTCAAGTTTTTCTCGTTGTACGCCTTGGGTTGAGGAGGTAAAGCCTACGGAATTGCTTGAAGGAACCCCCAGTGCATTGAGTGTATGACCTGCTAGATATTCACGAATCACAGAACGTAATACAGCACGTCCGTCTCCCATACGAGAGTAGGGAGTTGAGCCTGCGCCTTTTAAATGGAGGTCAATGGTTTGACCTTGTTGATTTAAAATTTGCGCTATCAATAGGCCACGCCCATCCCCCAATTGACCTGCCCATTGTCCAAATTGATGCCCTGCATAAACCATGGCAAGGGGATGAAATTCAGGAAAGGTTTTTTGCCCGCTACAAATCTCGACCCATTGGGTCTTTTCATCTTCAGACCATTGTAATTCATCCGCAAGTGCAGCATTAAAATGCCCAGCCTTTGCACCTTTCAGTGGGCTAGGCATTTGCTCATGATAGAGCTTTGAATCGAGAAATGGGTAACGTGGGGCAAATTGCATAGCGATCGGTCACAATGGTTTCACTTGTCCTCTCAATATAGCAAAGTTTTAAGCTGTTGAGATAATGTCGACTGTTTTAGTCGACAATAAATAGCTTTGCACCAAATGTGGTGGAAGAACGATGCGCTTCAGCTTGGTCTGCAACTTGATAACTCATCCCTGCTTTTAAGGTAAAGGTACGTCCATCATCAAGTTCAGTGTCCAATTCACCTTCTAAGCAAAACAGGATATGACCTTTAAGACACCAGTGGTCAGCCAAATAATCTACAGAATATTCGACCATTCGCACTCGAATATTATCAAATTGTTGTGTGCGCCAAAGCGCAAAACCTTGCTCACCCTCATGACGCGTTGTTGGAACTTCTGACCAGTTGGTAATGCCAAAGGGGATGTTATTAATTTGCATATTATTTTCTCTCAATATTATCAGTAGGAATGTCTGTAAAAACTGGATAAAAGAAAAGCCCCTTTCGGAGCTTTGCTTTTGATGTGTATTGAGAGTTAAGAAACAACGTTCTTTTTGATTCCACGCATCAATGTTTCTAAACGTTCACGATGGAAAGCAAGTTTCTGTTCGACCAATTGGAAATCAACTTTGAGTTTGACATCCATTTGGTGAATTTTCTCAGCAACAGATGCTTTTTTCGCTTGTAGCTCTTGTTCTTTTAACGCAGCCCAATCATTTAATGTATTGGTGAATGCTTCATATTCTTGCGATACTTTTTGTTTCATCGCGATAATATCTGCATTGACGTTATGACCATAAATCGCTAAATCCTGTTCAGCATATTTAAATCTCATCGCCAATTCCGCTTTTTTGATATTAAAGCTTGGGATACGACGTAGGTTCTTGGCTAAACCGATTTTAGAGCAGGACCAAATCAACCATTTTGTTGGATCATATTGCCACCATTTCACACCATTACGATAATCGTATTGGAAAATATGGTGATAGTTATGATAACCCTCGCCCCATGTTGCAATGGCAAGAACAAAGTTATCTCGTGCAGTATTTTCGTCAGTATAAGGACGTTTGCCCCACATATGACAGAGTGAGTTGATAAAGAATGTTACATGGTGGCTAATAATTAAGCGGAGTAAACCACCTAAGAGTAGTACACCCCACATGTCACCTACAGCCCACCCCAGAGGAACTAAAATCGCAGCATGTACGGCAATAACAAGTGGGACATAATACTTGTCTTGGAACATAACCACTTTGTCATTCAACAAATCAGGTGCATTTTTATAATTTGATTCAGAAGCGGGATAGTTACGTAACATCCAGCCAATATGAGCGTACCAAAAACCATTGTTAATCGAATACGGATCTTGATCTACATCATCCACATGGCGGTGATGTGTACGGTGACCAGAAGCCCAGAACAAAATACTGTTTTGAACAGCAAAAGTTCCCATGATCATCAAAATGATTTTAAGTGGTAAAGTCGCTTCGTATGCACGATGTGCCCACAAGCGATGATAACCTGCAGTAATACCTAAACTACTGAGACCGAGTAAAACGAATAAACTAATCCAAGCTGCCGCACTAAAATCATGGTGGTAGGCATATAAAGGGATCGCAATTACTGCCACAAGGGGTAAAAACACCAAGGCAAAAACACCGATCCAATTTATTGGGGCTTTGGGTAGGGGAGCATTCATCTCCAACAGCACTCCTAAGAACCTTAATCAGGTAAAGTTAAACGCATAGCTTCAGCATTTTTCTAGGCTATACTTTCACAGATATTATCATGGGCGAACATGTGTTCACTAGTATTAGTGTACATCTGTATTGTATAAAACAGTAACAGAATAAAACATGAATTCTAGCGGTTTGATCGAAAAAAATGAATGGTTAAAACGTCGTATTTAAATGTCAAAATAGTGTAAGAATTTTTCTGTCTTATCCAATTTGATTTTTAAGGGTTTAGACGCTTGATTCTCAAGTTAAATTTTAATTTTTGAAACCCTCTAAAGTTCAAAATAAAATTCTACTTTATTGTGTTATTAAATGGATTTGAGTTATTGAATTTGTGCTAAGGCAAGCTGCATCATTTTGGGGAAATCTGTAATTAATCCATTGATCCCCAAATCTCTTAAATGCTTAGCGCGCTCAATATCATTGACGGTCCAAACACTGATGTCCAAACCTGCACGCTGGGTTGCTTGAATGAGCTCATCTGTTGCCAATTGATTCATCCATCCAATCTGGCAGCATCCCAGTTGTAATGCTTGTTCGATTGCACGTTGTTGGATGTCATCTTCAATCAGTAGACCACGTTTAAAACTTGAGTTTTGCTGTTGTAAGGCTTGATGTATTTTTAAATCAAAACTGGTAATCGCCGCAACATTTTCAAAACCTTGCAGTTGTTTTTGTAATTCGATGATGAGTTTTTCAGCGTGTTGCAATGTTTCTACAGCTTTCACTTCAACTTCAATATGCTCAAAGTCCTGCATAATCTTTAGGCTTTGGCTTAAGGTTGGGGTAATTTGTTTTTCCCAATCCATCCAGATATTGGCTTGGTTATAGGCCGCTAATTCAGCGCTGTTTAAATCATACAGTGCTTGATCTATTCCAGTTGTTCTTAAAAAATTATCATCATGCATGATAATGAGTTCATCATCTTTTAATTGTCGAACATCGAATTCAACTGCACGGATACCTAAATCGTGAATATATTGAAATCCAGCTAGGGTATTTTCAGGTGCTTCACCACGCGCGCCACGATGTCCGATAATTCTCATAATGAACTCACATACTCATTTTCATCTGTCTGGTAATCGTTTAAGTCTTACTTTTAGCAATAACTTGACTTTATCATACTGTTAAAAATTTACTTTTAGACAGTGATTTATCGTTAAATCGTGTCATTGATGTTCTTTTGCCAAAGCACTTCACTACCGCCTTCTGCGCGTTGTAAGGTGCGTGAAGCTACAAAAAACCAGTCGGATAATCTGTTAATTAATTGTAGAGCAGTTGCTTGAATATTTTGATCACGACTGTGTACAGTCATTAAGCTGCGTTCTGCTCGACGACATACAGCACGTGCTTGATGTGCATAACTACATGCTAAAGTTCCAGAGGGTAGAATAAAGTCTTTGAGCATTGGTAAGTCTTCATTCATTTTGTCGATTTCCTTTTCAAGGAATTCAACACAAACAGGTTGGAGTAAGTTGTAGTTGGGAATACAGACTTCACCACCCAAATCAAATAGCCAGTGTTGAATCAAGCTCAGTGATTTATCCCAATGGGCTTTATCAACGATGTTACTCATTGAAATTTGTGAACGTAATACACCAACAATAGAATTTAGTTCATCTACATCACCGAGAGCGGTAATACGTAAGTCATCTTTCGCTACGCGAGAACCGTCTCCTAATCCTGTGGTGCCTGAATCGCCTGTACGGGTATAAATTTTACTTAAACGATGTCCCATAATTTTGTCCTAGATAAAAATGAAAAGATAAAGAATAAAAAAGGATAATGTCGGTCAAAACATTATCCATAAACTGCGCTGTTTTAGATATTTTTTTGGGTGTCGCTTTTAGTAGCGGAAAGTTACCCCAGCTAGTAGCGGAAAGTTACCCCAGCTAGTAGCGGAAAGTTACCCCAGCAGATGCAAGTCGACCACCGTTGATATAGTAAACACCACTACCGTTATATGCTGTCTTATAATTAACATCACCAATGTTTTCAATATTGGTAAAGAGTTTAATCATTGGAGTCGCTTGCCAGTAAGCATTGACATTAGTACTAACATAACCAGGCGTTGTGGTTGGTGTGGTCGATGGATAATCTGCAAAATCTTTTGAATTAGATTTTGCGACGACAGATGCAGAAATACCATATACGCCATCATCCCAACCTGTAGTTAGAGTTAAACTTTGGCGTGGTCGGCGAGTCAAATCTTTTTTAGTTTCATCATCTTTTGCTTGAACATAAGCATAAGTTGTAGTTAAAAAGAGTTTATCTTGTTGCCATTTAAATGAAGCTTCACCACCAGTAAAGTTTGCTTTATTTACGTTAACTAATTTACCCGCCTGATAACTAATCAGGTTGTCTACTTTATTGCGATAGATAGATAAACCTAAATCAATATTATGATTGAGTTTTTGATCGACACCGATTTCATAAGAAAAGCTTTCTTCTGGTTTTAAATCAGGATTTGCTCCCCAAGAAATTGCATATAAATCATTGGTTGTTGGTGCACGAAAAGCTGATCCCACATTTGCATAGATGCTTGTAAGTGGTAAAACTTGATAACGGACAGCACCTTGACCCACTGTGTGTGTACCAAACTTATCGTTGTCTTCTACACGAATACCGACTTGAGTTTCTAGACCATTGTGTTGATATTGATGCTGTGCAAAATAGCCAATAGTATCTACAGATTCTTTGTATTTAACATCTTGTCCGCCAAACAGATTTTTCGAATAAACATCACCTTTAATATCTTTAAAGGTTGAGCCGAATAAAATGTTTTGAGCAGGTGTCATTTGCCATTTTGTATAGAGCTCAGCTTCTTTGGTTGTACTATGTACATAATCTGGAGAACTATTTTGCTCAATATTGTCTTTAAATTGCGAAAGTCGGGCATGAAGTGCGACATTACCTAAAATATCGACTCGACCTTTTACATTAATGATTTCGTTTTTAAAATCTTGAGAAACAAGATTACCGTAATTGTCATAATCGCTATAGCCTTGATTTTCACTATAATCGACTGAGGCTGCATAGCGCTCTTTTTCAACACCTATTTTGGCACTATAACCCTTTTGATCAAAACTTGCTTTCTTGTTGTTTTTTGCATCTGTTACAGGAGTACCATCAGTTTCTAGGCGTTGTCCGCGAACTTGGGCATAGAAACCATCTTGAGCAAGATCAGCCCCAATCACTGCCTTATAGGTGTTATTTTCACCCATTTCACCAGTAACAAAAGCGCCTGTTTTTTCAGGTGTTTTGGAAATCAGCTGAACTACACCACCAATCGCATCGGCACCATATAAAACTGAAGCAGGTCCTTTTAATACTTCAATTTGTTTAATATCTGTTGTATCAATAAAAGGTAAAGATGCTGCACCAGCAGTATTTGAGTTTAAGCGAACGCCATCTCTTAAAAGTAAAGTATGGTTAGAGTTTGTACCACGTAAGAAAATAGCAGCTGTTTGTCCATAGCCACCGCTTTGTACCATATTGATAGAAGCATCGTTCTGTAACAGTTGCGGTAAAGATGCTATTGGTGATTGTTCAAGAATCTTCGGCTCAATAATATTGATTCGAGCAGGAACTTCACTGATTTTTTGCTCAGTACGAGATGCTGTGACAACGATTGTATCGAGTTTCGAATTTGCTTCTGAATTTGAAGAAGTATCTGCAAAAGCAGTAGAAGATAACCCCATCGCAATAGCGACAGCACCTACAAGTGCAGTAGGTTTAAAAATAACAGACATGATATGCTCCATACATTCACTCCCCGTGAATGATTGAGTTTAAGGGCACAACAAGTTGGTATCCGGACTTAAATATAGAACCTAACGTGATTCAGATTATTCCACCTTCCCACAAAACATTGCAGTGGTGTAAGCCTTTTGACTTATAAAGAATAATATTTTCATTTTACCGTTGCGGGGGCAGTGTTGGATTTTCACCAACTTCCCAAAGCCTTAAGCTAGACTTGTTGCATTTGTGTGCAGTATAAAGTTTGTTTAGTGTATAAACAATGTAAAACAGATAATCCTATTGAACTTTAACGCAAGTGAATAAATTTGCTTTACAATGATTTGCTTAAAATACTGAAAAAATCAGTTTGATCTGAACAAATTCGAGTTCAAAGCTATGCGTACCCGTGCCAAAATTTGTGGGATTACACGACCCCAAGATATCCAAGCTGCTGTACAAGCAGGTGTAGATGCGATTGGTTTTGTGTTTTATGAACCTAGTCCACGTTATGTCACGATTGAATTGGCTCAGCAATTGGCACAACTGATCCCACCGTATATCAACATTGTTGGATTATTTGTCAATGCCAGTGCACAAAACATTGCACAAGTATTAGAGCAGGTGCCTTTGGATATCATTCAGTTTCATGGTGATGAAACCGCACAACAATGTCAGCAGATCGCACAGTATAATAAGCGTCGTTGGTATAAAGCGATTCAGATTAAACCCGATGCAAAAAATTCAGATATTATTACGACAATTCAGCAATACCAACAGGCTGGCGCAAGTGCTATGCTTTTAGATGCATGGCATCCTGAACTGAAAGGAGGGACTGGACACAGTTTTGACTGGTCTCAATTCCCTAAACTCGATATTCCTTTAATTTTGGCAGGTGGTTTAAAACCTGAAAATATTGAAGACGCTATACAAACGACTCAAGCGTATGCAGTCGATGTCAGCGGAGGTGTAGAATCCGCAAAAGGTATCAAAGACCAACAACTCGTAGAACGATTTATGCAAGGAGTCCAACGTGGATCAGCAAAGTAATCAACAAAATAGTGTGATTGACTATACCCAATTCCCAGATCAAAACGGGCATTTCGGTATCCATGGCGGACGTTTTGTGTCAGAAACTTTAATGGCAGCTTTAGAGGATTTAGAGAAACTCTATTTCCGTATGAAAGATGATGCGCAGTTTCTGGCAGAATTCGACCGTGATCTCGCTTATTATGTCGGACGTCCTAGTCCGCTTTATTATGCTGAGCGATGGTCGAAAGAGTTGGGTGGTGCGCAAATTTATCTTAAACGTGAAGACTTAAATCATACAGGCTCACATAAGGTCAATAACACCATTGGTCAGGCGCTACTTGCGAAGCTTTCTGGCAAAAAACGTATTATTGCAGAAACGGGTGCAGGTCAACATGGTGTGGCGACTGCAACAATTGCTGCACGTTTAGGTCTTGAGTGTGTGGTATTCATGGGTGCTGAAGACGTAAAACGTCAGGCCATGAATGTCTACCGTATGCGTTTGCTTGGTGCAACAGTTGTACCTGTAGAAAGTGGTTCTAAAACATTAAAAGATGCCATGAACGAAGCGATGCGTGATTGGGTAACCAATGTAGACTCGACTTATTATGTGATTGGTACGGTTGCAGGTCCACATCCATATCCGCAATTGGTACGTGATTTCCAATCGATTATTGGTCGTGAAGCACGTAAACAAATTCAAGAGCAAGCAGGTCGTTTACCAGATGCTTTGGTTGCATGTGTCGGCGGTGGTTCAAATGCAATGGGCTTGTTCTATCCATTCTTAAATGATCAAGATGTCAAAATGTACGGTGTTGAAGCCGCGGGTTTAGGCATTGAAACAGGAAAACATTCTGCGCCATTAAATGCAGGCCATGTTGGTGTTTTACATGGTAACCGTACTTATTTAATGTCAGATGAGCAAGGTCAGATTATTGAAACACATTCAATCTCAGCAGGCTTGGATTATCCTGGTGTGGGTCCTGAACATAGTTTCTTAAAAGACATGCATCGTGTGAATTATGTGCCAATTAATGATACAGAAGCACTTCAAGGCTTCCGTGATTTGACTCATATTGAAGGGATTATTCCTGCATTGGAAAGTTCACATGCAATGGCTTATGTGACTAAACTCGCGCCAACAATGTCGAAGGATCAAATTATTATTGCGACGGTATCGGGTCGTGGTGACAAAGACTTAATGACTGTTGCACGTATTGATGGTGTTGAAATGGTCGAGATGTAATTCATCTTACTCGATCAATTTAAAAGCCTCTTTTATAGAGGCTTTTTTATTTCTGAACTAGACAGGATCATGGGGAAACTCTACAAAAAGCACATGGAAATCATGAGCTAAATTACCCAAAATTTAATGAAAATAATCGGTTAATTTTTTATATGCGTTTTTTACAACGGGTTCGAGCTGAACCTTTTCCTGAAAAAATTGTCTGGGGATGGAAAGACACATTTGCGATTTGTATCATCCCTTTAATTATTTTAAATGGCTTTATTTTAGAAAAAATCTTTGGAATCTCGATAGCTGTTAGTCTGGGTGATACCATTTTAAGAGGCGTGCTATTTATTTTAGTGTGCTACTTATATAAGGATATGTTGCTTACACATTGGCAAAAGTATAAACAGGCCTTTTGGCGCTCAAGTGTCTTGGTGGTGGTTGGTGCAATCGTGTTACAAGTAGTAATCACATTGACACGTCAGCTTTTACCCCTTGGGTCGAGTACACAAGAAAAAGACCTGATTGACCCTGAATATATTCCTTTTCTCAGTCTGTTGATCATTAGCTTGGGTCCACTATTTACTGCGCTTTTAGAAGATATTGTGTTTCGCTATACTTTATTGCAAAAGTTATTTATCCAAGCGTGGTTATGGCGCATTGTACTGATTATATTGAACTCTATATTATTTGGTCTGATCCATTATTATAATTTTGATGGAAATTTAATCTCGACAATCAGCTTTATGAGTGCAGGTTTATTTTTAAATCTGATCTATTTGTGGACACGCAATATTTGGCATGTATTACTCATTCATTTTTTGAATAATGCCATATTATCTGTGGGTGGGATTTTATTATTAAAACTTGTTCAAACATTAACTTAGTGACTGAATATGTCTAGTTTATTTATCGTTATGTTGGGTGGCCGTCATGCACGTGCCAATGTTGAAGTTCATGATGTGGTTCTTGCCGTAGGCGATTCGCTTGAAGAGGTTTATCCTCAATTAAAAAATGCGTGGTTTGGTGAGCAACAGGGTTTACACATCGACGCATGGCAAAAATTACAGGCTTTAGTGTTTGAAAATAAAAAATATCAAATACATTTTACTGATGCGCAACCGAATGTATCAGATCAGAAGCTTTGGCTGATTAATTTAGGCGGCTATGATGCAAATGAGTTTGGTGAGTTACACCGCTATATCCTGATTGTTGCTCAAGATGCGATTGAAGCGAAAGCCAAGGGTAAACAGTATTTTGCATGGCATTGGCAAAAGCCACATACCGATCGAGTTTTAGAGATAGATGATTGTCTGGCGATAGATCAGGTATATGGCCGTTATGTGCAATTGGTTGAAGTAGATTTGAATGCTGATTTTCATGCAGAGCTTGACCAAAGTGTTTGGGAGAATACCTATTTGACCATCTGAATTGTCATCGTTTGATCTGCTTAAAAGGGCGTTGTATTGCAGCCTTAAAAGATTAAGCGGATCTTAATTTTAAAAAATTGACATCAATCATTGCATTGCTCTCTCATAATCTAGTCAGTGTAACAACAGAATCTTCGCAATGTTTTCAGCAAGTATGCATAGACTTGAAACTCAAACAAAACACTGCGGAGTATGATCAATGAGTGGTTTATTAGACGAGTTAGGTAAAATTGCAGGTGCAGTGATTGCTGAGCAAAGTGTCGATAAGTTAGATCCTGATGCTGGCTTGCTAGAAAAAGCAGCTGGCGCATTTGCAGGTTATGAAGTCGCAAAAATTGCCGAAGATAAATTAGAAAATAGTGATGAGCAGCAGAAACCAGAGTATTAATTCAAAATCGCTAAACTCAGCTTTGGGCATTGATCTTAATCAATCCTGTATAAGATCAATAAACTACAGGGTTGAACAAGTTCAGTATTGGGATGACAGCTGTGATTAAAGAGAGGGCATATTCGATATGCTCTTTTTATTATCTGAAATAAAGATAAGCAATGAAGAAAAACATCCATAACGTAATAAAAGTATGCTTTGCCCGTAAAGCATTGCCAATTCGATCTTTGCACAATGCTTATCAATAAAATCGCTATAAAATATGGAAAAAAAGCATTTCTTTGATAGATCAATACTCGTTATATTGTGCATCGTTATAATGAAACTACTAGCTGTACGCCATGTATTTATATACTGATTTCGATCAGCAACTGATCAATGAACGTGTTACACAATTCCGTGATCAAACGGAACGTTATTTAGCTGGAAAACTCACTGAAGATGAGTATCGTCCATTACGATTACAAAATGGTTTATACGTACAGCGTTATGCGCCAATGCTACGTATTGCTGTACCTTACGGTTTAATGAACTCTAAACAATTACGTAAAGTTTCAGAGTTGGCCAAAGAATATGACCGTGGTTATGCACACGTTTCGACACGTCAGAACATTCAGTTTAACTGGCCTGCGCTAGAAAATGTGCCTGATATGCTAGAAGGTTTAGCTTCTGTTCAGATGCATGCGATTCAAACTTCAGGAAACTGTATCCGTAATACCACAACTGACCAATATGCTGGTGTTGTTGCTGGGGAAATTGCAGATCCACGCCCAACGTGTGAATTGATTCGTCAGTGGTCTACATTCCATCCTGAGTTTGCATTTTTACCACGTAAGTTCAAAATTGCAGTTTCTGCACTTGAAGAAATTGATCGTGCAGCAACTTCATTCCATGACATTGGGGTGTATTTAACTCGTAATGAAGCGGGTGAGTTGGGTTATAAAATCAAAGTGGGTGGTGGTCTAGGCCGTACACCTATCATTGGTTCTATGATTCGTGAGTGGTTGCCACGTGAAGATTTAATTGCTTATTTAGAAGCGGTTCTGCGTGTTTATAACTTGCATGGTCGCCGTGACAATAAATATAAAGCTCGTATTAAAATTTTAGTTAAAGCATTAACACCACAAGTTTTTGCTGAAAAAGTTGAAGCTGAATTTGCTGAAACAATTAAAACATTGAAAGTTCAACCTGAAATTTTGCAAAAATTAGACGAAGAGTTTATGCCGTTTGATTATCAAAATTATGCAGATGAAGATTTCAGTGGCTTATTTGCTGAATATCCAAAGTTTAAACAGTGGTTCAATATCAATACCAATGCACATAAAGTTGCAGGCTATCGTATTGTCACTATTTCACTGAAACGTGCGGGTATTGCACCAGGTGATATGACTGTTGAAGAAATGAATTTGATTGCAGATCTTGCAGACAAATATACATTTGGTGAATTACGGACCACACACGAACAAAATATTTCATTGGTTGATGTACCACAGAAAGATTTATTTGAATTGTGGCAAACGCTTGAAAAGAATAATCTTGCTCGGGCACATATTGGTTTTATTACCGATATCATTTGCTGCCCAGGCGGTGACTTCTGTTCATTGGCAAATGCCAAATCTATTCCAATTTCTGAAGCCATTACACGCCGTTTTGATGATTTAGATACAGTCTATAACTTAGGCCATATCGACTTGAACATTTCAGGTTGTATGAATGCTTGTGGTCATCACCATGTCGGTAACATCGGTATTTTGGGTGTGGACAAAAAAGGTGCTGAATTCTATCAAATTACCTTAGGTGGAAATGCAGACCATGATGCATCAATTGGTGATATTTTAGGACCATCATTTGCAGCAGAATCTGTACCTGACATTATTGATGAAATTTTAAATACTTATCTTGATCTTCGTAACGAAGGTGAAGAATTTATTGAAACTTATCGTCGAGTGGGTATTCAACCTTTTAAGGAGCGCGCATATGCTTAATACCGCACTTCAAGTCCTCTCTAAAGATGGCACTGTTGCAGACAATACCTATCAAATCATTGGTGAAGATGGTGTATTGCCACAAGGTGATGTGTTGTTGACTGTTGAGCAGTTGGACCAGCTTGCGAATGTGACGGGGAAAAAAGCACTATTTCTTACCGTAGATGCTTCACCTGAAACCAATACGTTTCCATTAGATCAGTTAGATGCGATCTTTATTGATTTCGCCGGTTTTAATGATGGTCGTGGTTATTCATTTGCTGCGTTGTTACGTCGCCAAGGCTATACAGGCGATCTTCGTGCAACAGGCGATGTGTTTAAAGATGTTTTGAACTATATGAAGCGTTCTGGTTTCGATACTTTTGTTGTGAAAGAAGGTAAAGATATCCATGAGGCAGCAGCAGGTTTAGGTGATTTTACTCACCCTTACCAAGCATCTACAGCTGTACCAAAAGCGCATTATCAAACAGGTGCTTGATTGTATTAAGTACTGATTTTGAAATGAAAGCCGAACGAAAGTTCGGCTTTTTATTGTTCTCAAGTTAAAGCTGGTGTAGCCATTGCTTATTATGAATATGATATGAACGATATAAATTGGTATTCGGCTTTATCTGTATCGTACCCAAATCAATATTGATTCAACATAAGATCATCTGTTAGTAAAACCTTTCTCTGATTAAAACTATTGATAAAAATTTCATCGTTGCATTTTTGCAATGTTGTAGGCTGGAAAAGTCTATATATCTACAACAATGAACAGCAGATAATTAAACAAAGATGATTCATGGTGGATGAAATGTTAAATCAAACAATGGGTGACTTATCGCTACTCAAAGGCTGGAACGCAACTTTACCCAATACTGAAGTCATGCCTGTACTATTTTTGGGACATGGTTCACCCATGAATGCGATTCAAACCAATGATTTTACCCGTACTTGGAACAGCATTGGTGCAGAAATGGACGTACAGCCCACAGCAATTTTATGTATTTCTGCACATTGGCTTACCCAAGGTGGTACAGCCGTCACTGCAATGCAACAACCGAAAACCATTCATGATTTTGGTCGTTTTCCTCAAGCTTTGTTTGATGTGCAATATCCTGCAACTGGAAATAAAGCTTTGGTTGAGACAACAACTGAAGCAATTCACAGTATAGAAGTTCATCATGATCATAGTTGGGGATTAGATCACGGAACATGGGGGGTGTTATGTCATGTATTTCCACAAGCCAATATTCCGGTTGTTCAATTGAGTGTCGACTATAGTCAAGGTGCCCAATATCATTATGACTTGGCTAAACAATTGGCGCAGTTACGTCGTAAAGGGGTATTGATTGTTGCCAGTGGTAATCTCGTACATAACCTGAGCAAAATTGCCTTTGATAAATTTGATGACTATTATGGTTATGATTGGGCTTTAGAAGCTGATACAAAGATGAAAAATTTCTTAGCGACGCATAACCATCAAGCTTTAATTGACTGGCAAAAGCAAGGTGCTGAGTTTTTATTGTCGATCCCCACACCTGATCATTATTATCCAATGTTATACGCATTAGGTTTGCAGGAAGAGAAAGATGAGTTACATATTTTTAATGATCAAGCCGTCGCTGGTTCATTAACCATGACCTCATTTCGACTTGATCAACATTAATTTCAAATGTTAAGAATATAAAAGTTGGGTCTAAGGATTCAGCTTTTATAGTATTGGTGAAATTGAGTTAGTCATATTTATTCTCTCAAGATAGAATTCTTTTAAGATGACTACTTAATTTTTGAATATTAAAGCGTTATGTGGAATTTGTACTTAAATCTGTGTTATTACTAACTTAAATTATTATTTAATACATTATTTATGTGGCAATTTTTCAAAAATTTTTTTAAACAGTCTCAATCTTTGCCTCCTGTAAAAATTGAAGAAAATCAGCAGAAAGTTATTGTAAATACGGTAACTCAGTCTGTTGTTCAAAATACTCAAAGCAGTCCAGATATAGATGATTATACATATAGGTTTAATGGAAAAGAGCTTACAGACTTTGAAAATTCATTATTAAAACTAAAAAGTTATGATGGTTACACAAGACAGAAAATGTTGAAAAAGCTTCAACAATGTTTTGAACCAGAGCTTTTTCCACATTTATTGTATCGCCTTAGTGATTATGTTGAAGTAAATCGTCATTTGGCTGCAGAACATATTGTGCGTTGGAGTCAACGACCTGAATTTTCTCAGCTTTGTAGTGATTATTTTTTTGAAATTTCAATGTTGCAAAATCGAGATCGAACAGATAGTGATTCGTTAAAGTTATTGCTATCGGAAGTAGCGAGCAATAGAGTTTACCTCTCAGAAACTTTAATAAATAAACAAGGTAAACTTCCTCGTATTTTATTAAAATTTATTCTTCAATATCAATGGATAGAAGAATACGAGTTACTTCAATTCTGTGGATTAGCCAAAGATCAACATATCCGAGCTTTTTGGCTCAAGCAGTTGATTCAACACAAAACTGATGAAGAAGTTCTGTATCAATTGAAGCAGAGTTCCAATAGAGATGTGCAATATCGTTTATTTGATTTTTTATACCAGAAAGATGTACTCACTACAGATGATTTAATCTTATTTTGGCATAGTAAATTTCTTACGATTATGGATTATGCCTATTTTGCTTTAAGATCAAAAAACTTTAATTTTGAAATGTATTTTAAGGCACACCCAGTTGAGCAGTTATCTACATTTGAGGTAAGGATTCGTGCACATCAATGGATGTTATTAAAAGGTGATCTAACTGAATTTTATACGATTATTGAGCAAGTCAATCAACCCTTAATTGTAGATTCAATCTTATCTTTAGCATTAAAACAAAAGTATATTGAAATAGATCAATATTTTAGTTTTTGTCGAAAAATGGGGCGGAAATTACATTTCTATCACTTGTCAAAAGCAAAAAAATACTTGAGTGAAAAACCTAGTCTAGATGAGCTTATTCACTATTCATCATTCATCGATGATGGAATCAGTTTCCATCAACGGCTGGAATTGGTTAACGGCAGTAATTTTGCGGATCAACTATATTGGTATGTTAAACAACATGACTATATTGAAACAATCGAAGACCAACAGCTGTTAGGTTCTTATGTTCGCCAAAATTTACAAAATTTGAAATATGCAATATATGGCGTACAGTGGACAGAATCACAAAAAATTGAAATGCGTAGTCGATTACCTGATTTTACACAGTTATATCCAGATATCTTTGACGATCAAAACATTATAGTTCTATTAAGACCTTATCTAGAATAATGGTGAATTAATAAACTTATAGAAAAATGCTGTAGCTAATGATGGTTCTAATAGTAAAGGAAATAAGAAACCATAGATTGCACCGGTAATATGCGCGCGGTGATCGATTAATGGCGAATGTCCTGAACGGATTGCATACAGGCTATAGCATAAATAAATCGTCCCAAAAATAATCGCGGGCACAGGTAAAATATAGATATAAAGCATGCCCCAAGGGTTAAACAGAATCGCACTAAATAATACTGCATTAACGGCACCCGAAGCCCCTAAACTTCGGTAGGAATTTAGGGTTCGATTATGTAAATAGCTGGGAATCGCAGCAATGATGATGGCGCTACAATAAAATAAGACAAAGCCCATACCACTTAAGTAATCACGGAAAAACCATTCAACATTTCGCCCAAAGAAGTACAAGGTAAACATATTGAAAAATAAATGCATACCATCTTTATGGATAAAACCATGGGTTAAAAAGCGATCATATTGACCATGCTTAATCGCTGAAACATTGAAAATCAAACGATTCATTACATTGCGTTGCTGCCAAGCAATAAAAGAAATCGCAAGTGTGATTAAAATAATCAGAAGGGTATGGGTAAGACCAGTGATCATATTGTTATAAATGACGTTGTTATCGTAATAGCAATATAACCTATATCATTGTCAATCAATAGGCTATCGCAATATTCTGTTCATTATCCTTCATTCAGTTGGCAGTTCACCATCCAGCGAATACCAAACTGATCGGTGAAAGCACCATATAAAGCACCCCAAAATGTAGGTTCTAGTGCCATTTCAATATGACCATTGGCAGAGAGTGCTGTAAATAATCGCTGAGCTTCATCCGCTTCGTGAGCTTCTAAGTTGATCGAAATATAATGGTTGGTGCCTTTGCTAAATGGCGCACTATTAGGTGCACAGAACTGCTCGCTGGTGTCTGAACCCATCAACACGGTAAACTCATTAATCGGTAAAGAAACATGTAAAATATAGTTTTTTTCTTGGTCTGGCACTTGGACATCGGGTAGTTCGGAATAACGTTTTAAAAATGAAAATTCACCACCAAAAACAGATTTATAAAAATTAAAAGCGGCTTCAGTCTGGCCTTCAAAGTTTAAATAGTGATTGAGTTGCATTGTGATTGTCCATTTTGTTGTTTTGAAGTGATTAATTTATCAGCTCATGGTTTAAAACTTGATGAATATTTTGTAATTGAAAATAAGAATCCCTCAATCATAAATGAGGGACTCTTATTTTCTAGATTATCGCTTTTGTCTGCTTAAAGTTGTTTATCTTGTTGTTGCTCTAATTTTAATTCCTGTTTATTGGCATAACCGTCAATATCTTCATTTTGAAGAACTTCATTTGGATTTGGACGATCTACAAAGCCAATTTTTGGTACAGGGATTTCAATCTGATTTTCCACAAAACGATTACGGATTAACTCATGAATTTCATCTTTGACTTGTAGATAGTTTGCTTGCATACACCACAGTGCAAATAAAATTTCAATGGAGGATTCTCCAAAGGCAGAAACAGTCACACGTGGTTTTGGATCTGCTAAAACCAACGGGTAATCGTTGGCAACATCAATTAAAACTTCACGAACTTTATTGATGTTCTCATTAAAGTTAATTGCAACTGTAATCGACAATCGCCGTATCGGGAATTTTGATAGATTATGTACAGGGGCGCGAATCAATTGCTCATTGGGGAGGCGCACATAGACATTATCCATGGTCAAAAGCTTCACGGAAAGTAAGTCAATGGAAATCACTTCACCTTCAATGGTATGTCCACGAATCAGGGTGATTTGAATTGTATCGCCAACTTCAAATGAACCTTCGCCAATTAAAAATAAACCACTGATTAAATTCGATGCTGAAGTTTGTGAGGCAAAACCCAATGCAACAGTTAAAATCCCTGCTGCACCTAAAAATACGCTGAGTTTAAAGCCCGCTTCTTTTAAGCTGGCGATCACAAACAGTAAGAAAATAAAATAAAAAATACCTCTACGCCAAACCAAACGTTGATGTGCATTAAAGCGTGCACCTATGGTGCGGATAAAGGTATTGGAAATAACACGTGCCAGTACAAAACCAACAAAGCAGAGGATCAGAGCAACAGCAATTTCACTTAAGCGGTCGACATTTACATTGGTAAAGATGCCTTTTAGGCTATTGGCAATGTCTTTGGGAATATTGGATTCAGCCATTTTTACCTCATCCCTTAGAAAAATGAATCAAACATATTGAACAAAGCGCCACCTGGTGAGCGTGGCGGATGTACATAAATCACTTCGCCGGCCAAAGGTGGTGTACGATTTTCAATTCTTACACGGGCAGGGCGGTCATTGCCTTCATACACGACCTTGATTTGTGATGTCCATAAACGTCCTGTGCTTTCACTATAAAATAAAGGTAGCGCAGGAACAGGCACATTCATACGGTCAAATCGAAGCTGATGACTACTGACGTTGTGGAAATCAATCGGTGTTACTGCACGAAAGGCACGTGGACGTAATAAATTTAATTCGGTACGACCATCGACTGAGGTGGCATAACACATTTCACCTGTGCGGTGATCAGGGCCAAACCATGTATCCTTAGGTAAAATTACGGGAATATCAAATAAGGGTTCTTTTTGGGCTTGCACAAAACCTGAAATCCACAGGGGTGTACTGATGTAGAGTGTACCGCGTTGGCCTGCTGGAATATAAATTGGATCGACAGGACGAATCACTACAGAGCGATCAGCTAAACGGGGCATGAGTTGAAACGCTTTATGGGTCTCGCGAAACATATAGCGTTCAACATGTACAGGTTCAGGAAAACCAAAATTTACATCATGGATTTTATGCCATTGCTGTTCATAGTCATATTGGAATTTTGGACGATAATATTCCAAGCGCCATTCTTGCAGACCACGAGTAATGCGCATCATCATAGAACCAAATTGCCATGCTTTGGATTGGTTCAATTCAAACAGTTGTTCTCCCCACCACTTTAAATCAGGGAGTTCTGGTTCCAGATGTTCTTTCTTCTTAGACAAAAGTGTTTATCCCATTCATAAAATCATCATCAAATCTTTAACAAACAGACTTCACGCTGTCATGAGCATAGAGTACACTCAAAGCAATTTAAATCATTAATATAAGTTGTAATGCAAGTTCTCAAACAATTACAAATACCATATAGTTTTGCAAAACGGCATGGAGTGCTGTTGCGTTATGAAGGTGATCAAGTTTTTATTGTTCGCCGTCAGGATACCGCACAAATTGCGATTCAGGAAGCCCGCCGCTATCTCGGTCGTACAGCACAACATCAATTATGTAATGAAACTGAGTTTAATCACATGCTCAGTTCAAGCTATGCAGGTGAAACGGGCGAATCACAACAGGTTGCCGCTGGTCTTGAAGATCACCCTGATCTATTGAGTCTGGCCGATCAGATTCCTGAAACTGAAGATTTGATGGATCAGGAAGATGATGCACCAATTGTGCGACTCATCAATGCTTTATTGTCTGAAGCGATTCGAGTCGGGGCTTCAGATATTCATATTGAAGCCTTTGAAAAGAAATTATCTGTTCGCTTAAGGGTAGATGGGCAATTGCGTGAAATCGTACAGCCTCGTCGTGAACTTGCGCCATTGTTGGTATCGCGTATTAAAGTTATGGCAAAACTCGATATTGCAGAAAAACGTATTCCACAAGATGGTCGTATTTCTTTACGTCTTGCAGGACGTGAGGTGGATGTCCGTGTTTCGACCTTGCCATCGTCGCATGGTGAACGTGTCGTTATGCGTTTGTTGGATAAACAAGCGGGTCGACTCAACATGACCCATTTGGGTTTAATGAAGCCTGACTATGAGCGTTTAACCCAATTGGTTCATCGTCCACATGGCATTATTCTAGTCACTGGCCCTACAGGGTCGGGTAAAACGACGACTTTGTATGCCGCGCTTTCTGATTTGAATGATGGTTCTAAAAATATCCTCACTGCTGAAGATCCGATTGAGTATCAACTTGAAGGGATTGGGCAGACTCAAGTGAATACCAAAGTGGATATGACCTTTGCCCGTGCGTTAAAAGCCATGCTGCGTCAAGATCCAGATGTGGTGATGGTGGGGGAGATCCGTGATTTGGAAACGGCTGAAATCGCAGTTCAAGCCTCTTTAACAGGTCACTTAGTTTTGTCTACGCTACATACCAATACTGCAATTGGTGCTGTGACCCGTTTAAAAGATATGGGCATTGAACCCTTCTTATTATCCAGTTCATTGATTGGGGTGATTGCCCAGCGTTTAGTTCGGACATTGTGTTCTCATTGTCATACATGGCGTGAAGCAGATGACTTTGAAAAAGATGTGTTTAAACCTGTGAGTTTAGAATCGAATTTAAAACTACCTGTACCGAATGGTTGTGATTTTTGTTCCCATACGGGCTTTACAGGACGTACTGCGATTTATGAAATTGTGCCGATTGATGAGCAGATGCGCCGTTTGATTCATGGTAATGCAGCAGAATATGAGCTTGAAGAATATGCGCGTAAAGATGCAGGTTCAATTCGAGATGATGGTTTACGTAAAGTATTGTCGGGTAAAACCACAATGGAAGAGGTTTTACGGGTAACCAATGAAGCGGCTGAGTAGGTTGTTCCAGCAGGTTTTGAAAGGATTACATCTTTTATAACTAAATGTATTAATTATTTAGAGCGTGCTAAAGGTGGTAGCCTTTAGCATAAAGGCTGAATTCTGTATAAATTATCATTTATCGCTATTAGTTTTTGTGTAATATTTTTTGTATATTATTTGATTTTTTCAAGCAGGTGTTTATCAGAATAACGAGTCAAAAATGTTGTAAATCCATACCCTAAAGTGCCTCCAACCACTCGTGTCCAACCGCTTACAAAGATATCTTCGATACCATCGTTATTGAAGTCTGCCCTAAATTGCTCAATTAGAGAAATTTCCATTCCATCAAACTCTAATGAAATTGTGTAAATCTGGCTTTCATTGACTGTAATAATACCTTTGCGAACTAAATCTCCAACTGAAAATCTCTGTTGAGTGTACTTATTAAATTTTGCTCCAAAATCATGAAAGACACTAGGCGATAATAAATCAAGATTATTTATTTCTTCCCAAGGCTCACTTATAAATGAAATTTTGGGCATTTTAGCTATTTGCAATGCTTTTATTAACTCATCAAAAAAAATGAAAGTAAAAGACATTTTAAGATCCGCATTTGTCAAAGGATAAAAACCATTGTTTGTAGCCCATCTCCACTCACTTAAAGTGGAAACTTTGGTTTCCTTGTTAATATCATTGACTAATTTGAGATAGTCATATATTCCTCCAACTAGAAGTTTTTTGTTGATCAATGTCGAAATGTCTGTGTCAAAGTAGAAAGAATCATATACTTCATCAATGAATTCAACTCCTAATGGTAGTCTTACTTCTTTGATATTCCAATTATTCTGTTGAGCTTGATTTATTATGCGTTGTAATTCTTTAATATCAATTAAATTGGTTGCTAACGCCGTTTGAACTTTAGAAATAATTTGTCCTTTGTTCTTTCTTCTTTTAAGTTTTTCTATTTCTTGTGTGATTTTTGGCAACGCTCTTTTGGTTAGTCCTAGGTAAAATAAGATTGTCTGCTTCGCAAATAATTCGTCATTTTTTCTAAGGTTACATTTTCCGTGCACAGGAACTAGGTTATATAATTCGTTTACATCAAAATTTTTGTCAAGGTCAAACGCTACCTTAAATGTATCAAAGCTTCTTTGGTTATTTGCAAGACTTTCTGGAATCACATGATCAATATGGACATCATTCCAATCTAAGTTCTTGTTGCAATAGAAGCAAGTATTATTATAAGAAGCCCATAATGCACTTCTTATAATATTGTCAAATTTGGTAAGGCTCATATAACATTTTACATAAAGTATTATTTTGTGAATAAATATACCTTAATAAAGAAATTTTTTGGCTTAATTCAAACAAAACAATAAATTAAATCTACCTAAAACAGAATTGAGTATTTAGGTAGAAACAATAAATTAAACAATCACATTCAATGTCACATCAATATTGCCACGAGTCGCATTTGAATATGGACAAACGATATGTGCAGCATCTACTAATTTCTGTGCTTCTTCTTGCTCTAAACCTTCTAAATGAATATTTAAAGTCACTTGAATACCAAAACCAGTAGCGATTGGACCAATACCAACATCACCTTCGATATAAACATCTGGGGTAATTTTTAAATGATCACGGTTGGCAACAAACTTCATCGCACCAAGGAAGCAAGCAGAATAGCCTGCTGCAAAAAGTTGTTCAGGATTGGTACCGCCACCAGCACCACCCATTTCTTTAGGCACTGCTAATTTAACATCTAAAATTCCGTCTGATGATGTTGCACGACCATCACGACCGCCAGTTGCTTTTGCATGTGCTGTATAAACCACTTTTTCTAAAGACATCGGAAATCTTCCATTTTTGATTGTGTTCAATTATATCGTATGCGATATAAATATTTAAACAAGTAGCGTTTGTGTAAAATTTGATAACTTTATTTTGAAATGTTTTCGCGTAAGTTTGAAAGAAGATCTTTCAATTGAGTAATGCTGTCTAAATCACAGGCACTGGCTTGAGCAACTTGTAACGGAATATTCACGGCTTTTAATTTTAGCGCATGGCCCTGAGCAGTGAGGCTAATAATTACTTGACGTTCATCTTTCGTAGAACGTTCGCGGTTAACAATACCATTACTTTGTAATTTTTTGAGTAAGGGCGTAAGCGTAGATGATTCTAAAAAGAGTTTTTCACCGATTTCAGACACAGTTAGACCATCTTTTTCCCAAAGGACTAACATAACTAAATACTGTGGATAGGTCAGCCCTAGTGGTGCGAGTAATTTACGATAAAGTTGATTTAATGCTAAGTTTGTAGAGTAAACAAGAAAGCAGAGTTGATGATCAAGATTTAAATTGGAATAGTCTTGTTGCATGCTTGTCTCGTGAAGATATTACGCCTCACAAGTATAACGTTGTTTTGTCTCGTTCAGGAAATAAAAGTCATTAATGTCAATACAGACTTAGAATGACATCAATTTGCGATGTTGCATTAAAGGCATTGTTTCACGAATTGAGCGCTGCTCATTCAAATCAAAAGGAACTGTCATCAATTGCGCACCTTCTGCATCTGTGATCGCTAAAATTTGTCCACGACTATTAGTTGCGCCAGCATGTCCCCAGGTTTGACGTTTTTCACCATGCCAA
This sequence comes from Acinetobacter sp. LipI_19, assembly GCF_058242925.1. Taxonomy (NCBI): domain Bacteria; kingdom Pseudomonadati; phylum Pseudomonadota; class Gammaproteobacteria; order Moraxellales; family Moraxellaceae; genus Acinetobacter; species Acinetobacter sp. LipI_19. The sequence continues at coordinate 3,557 of NZ_JBZAYK010000002.1, read as the reverse complement.
CCTTGTTGTGCTGCACCTAAAACATGACATTGACTGTCCATCGCACGTGCTTGAAGTAATAACTGCCAATGCATTTGGCCTGTGGTATAGGTAAATGCAGCTGGTGCAGTCAAAATATTTGCACCTTGCGCTCTCAAGGTGAGTGCAAGTTCTGGAAAGCGTAAGTCGTAGCAAACCATCAAACCGATTTGTCCAAAAGGTGTTTTCGCGACAACAACATCACTGCCTGGTTCAAAAAACTGAGATTCTTGATACCCGCCAACAGCGTCACCCACGTGTACATCAAACAAGTGAATTTTGTCATAACGTGCTTCAGTGCCTTCTGGACTGATACATAGGCTGACAGTACGAACTCGACCATCAGCAATAATTGAACCATCTGGACGGAAAGGGCAAGGTAAAGTCCCTGCAACAATCCATATTTGATAATGATGTGCTAAGTTTTCTAAACGCTTTTGAATTTCTTCAAAACGTGCAGCAGTCTCCCGTTGTTTACCTGCGGCAAAGCAGACAAAATTTTCAGGAAACACAATCAAAGAAGCGCCATCAGCTTTACTTTGTTGTATCAACGACTCAATCACACTGAAGTTTGCTTCGATGTCATTTTGAGAGTTCATTTGAACAACGGAAAGTAAAGTCATGGGCTATCCCTGATAAAGCAATCTTGAGATGATTAAGCGTTTTGCTGGTTTGAAGATACACATTCCATAGTATCTTGCTGCTTTTCAAGTTGTTTAACTAATGGCTCGAACATATTTTGGTTGTTTTCATTGAGCTTCATTAAAGTTTTATGTGCATCGAGAACGGTACACAGCATTGTGCTGTGATTAACATTATCGTCAATCAAAGCATTGGTGCACACTTGAGGGTCACCACAGTAATTTAAAATGACAAAAACCTGCCCTAAGCCCATGCTATTGGCTAGAGTGGTAATATCTGGATTTGTGGACAGCATCACCGCTTGGATGTGGTGTACTTGTTTCAACTTTAAGCCAAGCTTGGCAAGTATTCCAAGAACTGTACTATCAATAAATGTGGTTTGGGTTAAATCAACAATTGCGCCAATGACGTTTTTTTGTTGTTCAATCCTTGCCAAAAGTTTGTCTAAACTAATACAAGATTGGGCTCGCACTTCACCAATAAGTTTGAAAATATGCGTTCCATTCAAGCTTGCATATTCAACATGACCTGTTGACATATAAATGCCATTTGCAGAGAAGGATAGGAAAATTATCACATAGCGCAAGTCTATACTCAAGCGTTTGCGTATAGGTTATTAGTCTAATTTGTTATATGTGTTTGATTATATTGTTAATTCATTCTGCGGAGACTGAGGATTGCTATGTCATCTGCTACATGTTCTGGTGCACGGAATGATTGATTTTGCAAATGATAGACCAATTGTGAGAACTGTTCATTCAAACCACCCGAGAATGGTTCAAGGGCACCATCAGAACAAATAATAAACCGCGCATGCTTAGTTAAGGTACATTGAAACTCTTCAACCTCTAAGTCTTCGGTGAGTCCTAAAGGAAAACTGCTGGTATTCAAAACACGAGGGGCTTGGTTGGGTTCAAAAATAATGGGGGGAGGGTAATGCCCTGCACTTGACCATTTTAAAGCATGTGTTTCTAGATTTAGAATGCCAGCCAACATTGTGATATGTTTTTCAATATTTTCTTGAACCAGCATACCATTGAGTTTTTTAATCAATTCTCTTGGTGTTTTCGAGCGACCATGAAAGGCAGCCATCCAAGATGTCAGTAAAGAGCTGGTTACCCCATGACCCGATACATCGGCCAAATAGAACATGATTTCTTTATCACTGATTTTCCAGTAATCATACCAGTCACCAGACAAATACGCAGAAGGCTGGAAAAGCGTCTCAACTTTATAGTTTTGTAGTTCAATTGGATTTGGAAGAAGTTTTTTTTGTAGTTCTGCGGCAGAAGGTAAATCACGGCTATCTTGATTACGTTTATATTGCGCATCAATTTTTAATAAAGAATCTTCAAGATTGGCGGGAAGCTTGGTCCAGATCCAACCCGCAAGGGCGCCAAGCTCCCATGCTTGGGAAAGTTCGCTTCCTTCATTTTCTTGCGCAATCACAATGGTAGGCAAAGCCCATTGGTACTGTAAAAAATCGTGGACGTCTGCAATTGCAATAATTGTTGGATCATAACGATGAATGTCTTCAATGGTAATCATCTGCAAGCTAGGAAGCGTATCTAATACTTGTTCTAAGCTTGAAATTTGGCGACTGGGTTGAATGAAATACATAGAAGAAATGAATGATCCTTAATCGGTATAAAAGCATTATCCAGTAGATTTACTATAGATGACACCACAATGCTAGTAAAACCATATGAATTACTAGCAAATAAGTTTAACAAAATATTGTGGTTATTTGTCTGCGTTTGTATCAGCAGGACTATTGCTATCATCCTCGTCATCATCTACAAACGCCACAGCTTCCTGTCCACGGCCTTTTTTCTCAGCGATTTGGAATGCTAAACGTTGTAAATAGATATCGCGAATTGCTGAGTAACGATCACCTTGCAATACACTTTCCACATCTAGAAGTTTAGAACGAGTATTAATCCCACCTAATGCACGGTTACCCCAGATTAAACCCGTTTGATGGTTGTTATCCATTGGATAGGTAAGCGGATTGGCATAACCTTCAGCAACATAATCAACTGAGTGACGAAGTGTGCTTGGCCCTAAGATAGGCAGCATGACATAAGGACCACTTGGAATACCGTAGTAACCTAATGTGGTACCTAAGCTTTCTTCTTCAGTTGCTAAACCTAAGCGAGTTGCAGGATCAGCTAAACCTAAAGAGCTGACGGTGTTAATGGTAAAACGACCTAGAGACTTGGCTGCACGACTAAAACGCCCTTGAGCAAGTTGGTTGACTGCATTCCATGGTTCACTTAAGTTTTTACGAAATAAACTATATGAAGAACGTACATCACCAGGCACTTTTGCTTTGTACTGAACAGCAATAGGTCGAGCAACATTACGGTCGATCATGTCATTAAACGCATAAATTTCACGGTTCAATGGTTGTAGTGGATCTTTTACAGCATCTGGTTGAGCTGCATTGGCATTCACTTTTAAGTCATTTTTTGTGATGTTTTTAAGCTCTCTAAGGGCTTCAATTCTTGGGTGTTTAGAAGCTGCTTCGTTTTCTAGTACCGAAGAATTCTCTTGAGACGACTTATCATCTGAATCAGAGTTTGTAGAAACAGCATTGTCCGAATTCTCTTGAGCAGATAATTCGTCTTGAGCAAATACATGGCTAGTCAGACCAATGCTAAGTAAACAAGCCCAAAGTACATGATAAGGACGCATAGAATTCCTTGAAATATTCTTAAAGTAAAAGTAGTCGATAATGATATAGCTATATTAAAGACTTCATAATCGTATTCTAACAGTAGTTATTGCATATGTATTAAAGCAAATTTGATTAAAAAGTGTGAATAAATATGATAAACGAACATTATTTGTTCGAACAATTAAAATAATTAAAAAAAGGGGTTGTGTTGGTTTGT
>NZ_JBZAYK010000014.1:0-1155 GCF_058242925.1 Acinetobacter sp. LipI_19 | reverse complement strand
CTTGAAAACAATCTTCCAGACCTTTCTGTCTGTGTGGTTGAAAAAGGCTCTGAAGTTGGTGCGCATATCCTTTCTGGTGCTGTACTTGAACCTCGTGCAATCAATGAACTTTTCCCTGACTGGAAAGAACAAGGTGCACCTTTAAATGTACCTGTGACTGAGGACAAAACTTATTTCCTCATGTCTGCTGAAAAGTCTCAAGAAGCACCACACTGGATGGTTCCTAAGACCATGCACAACGATGGTAACTATGTTATTTCATTGGGTAATGTGGTGCGCTGGTTAGGTCAAAAAGCGGAAGAGTTAGAAGTTTCTATCTTCCCAGGCTTTGCTGCCTCAGAAATCCTTTATCATGAAGATGGTTCTGTAAAAGGCATCCAAACTGGTGATATGGGTATTGGTAAAGATGGTGAACCTACTCATAACTTTACCCCCGGCTACGAGCTTCATGCAAAATACACAATTTTTGCAGAAGGTTGCCGTGGACACCTTGGTAAACGTTTGATTGCAAGATACAACTTAGACCAAGATGCTGATCCGCAACATTACGGTATCGGAATCAAAGAACTTTGGGAAATTGACCCTGCTAAACATAAACCAGGTTTAGTGATGCATGGTTCAGGCTGGCCTTTGGCAGAAACAGGTTCTTCAGGCGGCTGGTGGTTATATCACGCTGAAAACAACCAAGTGACCTTGGGTATGATTGTCGATTTATCTTATGAAAATCCACACATGTATCCTTTTGCTGAAATGCAGCGTTGGAAAACACATCCACTGATTAAGCAATATCTTGAAGGTGGTAAGCGTATTTCTTATGGCGCACGTGCAGTTGTTAAAGGTGGTCTAAACTCGCTACCTAAACTAACCTTCCCAGGCGGTTGCTTAATCGGTGATGATGCTGGTTTCTTAAACTTTGCTAAAATCAAAGGCTCTCATACTGCGATGAAATCGGGTATGTTGTGTGGTGAAGCTGTATTTGAAGCAATCCAAGCAGGTCATGAGAAAGGTGGTGATTTAGCGGTTGCGCGTGTCGCTGAAGGTGAAGATTTCTTTGCTAAAGAATTGACTGCATATACTGACAAATTCAACAACAGTTGGTTAAAAGAAGAGTTACATCGTTCACGTAACTTTGGTCCAGCGATGCATAAATTCGGT
>NZ_JBZAYK010000013.1:0-2339 GCF_058242925.1 Acinetobacter sp. LipI_19 | reverse complement strand
ATCCCGACTTACCAAACCGATGCAAACTCCGAATACCTATGAGTACTATCCGGGAGACAGACTGCGGGTGCTAACGTCCGTAGTCAAGAGGAAAACAATCCAGACCGCCAGCTAAGGCCCCAAAATTATAGTTAAGTGGGAAACGATGTGGGAAGGCATAGACAGCTAGGAGGTTGGCTTAGAAGCAGCCACCCTTTAAAGAAAGCGTAATAGCTCACTAGTCGAGTCGGCCTGCGCGGAAGATGTAACGGGGCTAAAACTATATGCCGAAGCTGCGGATGTATACTTAGTATACGTGGTAGGGGAGCGTTCTGTAAGCCGATGAAGGTGTATTGAGAAGTATGCTGGAGGTATCAGAAGTGCGAATGCTGACGTGAGTAACGACAATGCGAGTGAAAAACTCGCACGCTGAAAGACCAAGGGTTCCAGTCCAACGTTAATCGGGGCTGGGTGAGTCGACCCCTAAGGCGAGGCCGAGAGGCGTAGTCGATGGGAAATTGGTTAATATTCCAATACTTCTGTGTAATGCGATGAGAGGACGGAGAAAGTTAAGTCAGCCTGGCGTTGGTTGTCCAGGTGAAAGGCAGTAGGCATGCATCTTAGGCAAATCCGGGGTGCTCTATGCTGAGAGCTGATAGCAAGCTAGTTTACTAGCGAAGTGGCTGATACTATGCTTCCAGGAAAAGTCTCTAAGCTTCAGTTACACAGGAATCGTACCCGAAACCGACACAGGTGGTCAGGTCGAGTAGACCAAAGCGCTTGAGAGAACTCTGCTGAAGGAACTAGGCAAAATGGTACCGTAACTTCGGGAGAAGGTACGCTGCTGACGGTGATAGGACTTGCTCCTTGAGCTATTGGCAGCCACAGAAACCAGGCCCCTGCAACTGTTTATTAAAAACATAGCACTCTGCAAACACGAAAGTGGACGTATAGGGTGTGATGCCTGCCCGGTGCTGGAAGGTTAATTGATGGGGTTAGCGTAAGCGAAGCTCTTGATCGAAGCCCCAGTAAACGGCGGCCGTAACTATAACGGTCCTAAGGTAGCGAAATTCCTTGTCGGGTAAGTTCCGACCTGCACGAATGGCATAATGATGGGGGCGCTGTCTCCAGCAGAGACTCAGTGAAATCGAATTCGCCGTGAAGATGCGGTGTACCCGCGGCTAGACGGAAAGACCCCGTGAACCTTTACTGCAGCTTGACATTGAACTTTGATCTTACTTGTGTAGGATAGGTGGGAGGCTTTGAAGTAGTGACGCCAGTTGCTATGGAGCCATCCTTGAAATACCACCCTGGTAATATTGAGGTTCTAACTCTGTCCCGTTATCCGGGACGAGGACCATGTCTGGTGGGTAGTTTGACTGGGGCGGTCTCCTCCTAAAGAGTAACGGAGGAGTACGAAGGTGCGCTCAGCGTGGTCGGAAATCACGCGTAGAGTATAAAGGCAAAAGCGCGCTTAACTGCGAGACCCACAAGTCGAGCAGGTACGAAAGTAGGTCTTAGTGATCCGGTGGTTCTGTATGGAAGGGCCATCGCTCAACGGATAAAAGGTACTCTGGGGATAACAGGCTGATACCGCCCAAGAGTTCATATCGACGGCGGTGTTTGGCACCTCGATGTCGGCTCATCTCATCCTGGGGCTGAAGCAGGTCCCAAGGGTATGGCTGTTCGCCATTTAAAGAGGTACGCGAGCTGGGTTTAGAACGTCGTGAGACAGTTCGGTCCCTATCTACCGTGGGCGTTGGAAATTTGAGAGGATCTGCTCCTAGTACGAGAGGACCAGAGTGGACGAACCTCTGGTGTACCGGTTGTGACGCCAGTCGCATCGCCGGGTAGCTATGTTCGGAAGGGATAACCGCTGAAAGCATCTAAGCGGGAAGCCTACCTCAAGATAAGATTTCCCTAGGACTTTATGTCCTCTAAAGAGCCGTTGAAGACTACGACGTTGATAGGTTGGATGTGGAAGTGCGGTGACGCATGAAGCTGACCAATACTAATTGCTCGTGAGGCTTGACTATACAACACCCAAGCAGTTGTATACGAACTTCGAAAGAAGTAAGCATCATTTGATTCATAAAAGATCAAACATACTTGATTTAGTTGTAAAGCTAGTTAAAATATTCAACTCAAATGTTCTGTTAAACTCATTTGGTACGAAGTAAGGCATTTAAATAAGACCCGAACAAGTCCATAACAGTTTGCTGGCGACAATAGCAAGAGTGAACCACCTGATCCCTTCCCGAACTCAGAAGTGAAACCTCTTAGCGCTGATGGTAGTGTGGGGTTACCCATGTGAGAGTAAGTCATCGCCAGCTTTTAAATCTAAAACACCCCGGTCTCTA
>NZ_JBZAYK010000012.1:0-3168 GCF_058242925.1 Acinetobacter sp. LipI_19 | reverse complement strand
ATCATTAAGAGAATATGAAGAACAACTTGTGTGGATTTTTACTAATTGATTGATCGAAATATTATCATTGATTGATTGGTTTAAATTACTCGAAGTTTATTTGAGAGAATTTGTCAGAACATTGATGAGCCAGAATTGTGACCTTAAGTCACTAATGATTTTTAACTGAAGAGTTTGATCATGGCTCAGATTGAACGCTGGCGGCAGGCTTAACACATGCAAGTCGAGCGGGGGAGATTACTTCGGTAATTGACCTAGCGGCGGACGGGTGAGTAATACTTAGGAATCTGCCTATTAATGGGGGACAACATCTCGAAAGGGATGCTAATACCGCATACGCCCTACGGGGGAAAGCAGGGGATCACTTGTGACCTTGCGTTAATAGATGAGCCTAAGTCGGATTAGCTAGTTGGTGGGGTAAAGGCCTACCAAGGCGACGATCTGTAGCGGGTCTGAGAGGATGATCCGCCACACTGGGACTGAGACACGGCCCAGACTCCTACGGGAGGCAGCAGTGGGGAATATTGGACAATGGGGGGAACCCTGATCCAGCCATGCCGCGTGTGTGAAGAAGGCCTTATGGTTGTAAAGCACTTTAAGCGAGGAGGAGGCTCTTCTAGTTAATACCTAGGATGAGTGGACGTTACTCGCAGAATAAGCACCGGCTAACTCTGTGCCAGCAGCCGCGGTAATACAGAGGGTGCGAGCGTTAATCGGATTTACTGGGCGTAAAGCGTGCGTAGGCGGCTTTTTAAGTCGGATGTGAAATCCCCGAGCTTAACTTGGGAATTGCATTCGATACTGGGAAGCTAGAGTATGGGAGAGGATGGTAGAATTCCAGGTGTAGCGGTGAAATGCGTAGAGATCTGGAGGAATACCGATGGCGAAGGCAGCCATCTGGCCTAATACTGACGCTGAGGTACGAAAGCATGGGGAGCAAACAGGATTAGATACCCTGGTAGTCCATGCCGTAAACGATGTCTACTAGCCGTTGGGGCCTTTGAGGCTTTAGTGGCGCAGCTAACGCGATAAGTAGACCGCCTGGGGAGTACGGTCGCAAGACTAAAACTCAAATGAATTGACGGGGGCCCGCACAAGCGGTGGAGCATGTGGTTTAATTCGATGCAACGCGAAGAACCTTACCTGGTCTTGACATAGTAAGAACTTTCCAGAGATGGATTGGTGCCTTCGGGAACTTACATACAGGTGCTGCATGGCTGTCGTCAGCTCGTGTCGTGAGATGTTGGGTTAAGTCCCGCAACGAGCGCAACCCTTTTCCTTATTTGCCAGCACTTCGGGTGGGAACTTTAAGGATACTGCCAGTGACAAACTGGAGGAAGGCGGGGACGACGTCAAGTCATCATGGCCCTTACGACCAGGGCTACACACGTGCTACAATGGTCGGTACAAAGGGTTGCTACCTAGCGATAGGATGCTAATCTCAAAAAGCCGATCGTAGTCCGGATTGGAGTCTGCAACTCGACTCCATGAAGTCGGAATCGCTAGTAATCGCGGATCAGAATGCCGCGGTGAATACGTTCCCGGGCCTTGTACACACCGCCCGTCACACCATGGGAGTTTGTTGCACCAGAAGTAGGTAGTCTAACCGTAAGGAGGACGCTTACCACGGTGTGGCCGATGACTGGGGTGAAGTCGTAACAAGGTAGCCGTAGGGGAACCTGCGGCTGGATCACCTCCTTAACGAAAGATTGACGATTGGTAAGAATCCACAACAAGTTGTTCTTCATTGATGTATCTGAGGGTCTGTAGCTCAGTTGGTTAGAGCACACGCTTGATAAGCGTGGGGTCACAAGTTCAAGTCTTGTCAGACCCACCAAGTCTACTGAACACAGAAGAGCAGATATATTAAGATCTTAAGCTGGGGACTTAGCTTAGTTGGTAGAGCGCCTGCTTTGCACGCAGGAGGTCAACGGTTCGACTCCGTTAGTCTCCACCACTAATTACAGACTAAGTGATTACAGAACTTAGTAAGCCGATAGCTTATTAAGTTCTGTGATTTATCACAGTTAACTACTCGCTGACGAGGCGGTAGTGAATCATTAACAGAATATATTTGAGTTGAAATAATTGTTTAACTCGTTTTAGTTGATGTTAGCAAGCAATTGTTAATATTGAATGAAATGAGAACTAGCGATAAAACTGAATCAAGCGTTTTGGTATATGAATTAAATTGAAGCTGTATAGTGATTAAGTTCACAGGCAACAAATAGAAGTGGTTGAATCCACATTGTTGATCCTCCTTGTAGGGATTAGCGACTGTTTGGGGTTGTATAGTCAAGTAATTAAGTGCATGTGGTGGATGCCTTGGCAGTCAGAGGCGATGAAAGACGTAATAGCCTGCGATAAGCTTCGGGGAGGCGGCAAATATCCTGTGATCCGGAGATTTCTGAATGGGGAAACCCACTTACCATAAGGTAGGTATCGCATGATGAATACATAGTCATGCGAGGCGAACGAGGGGAAGTGAAACATCTCAGTACCCTTAGGAAAAGAAATCAATTGAGATTCCCTCAGTAGCGGCGAGCGAACGGGGATCAGCCCATTAAGTTATATGTGTTTTAGCGGAAAGCTCTGGGAAGTGCTACCGTAGAGGGTGATAGTCCCGTACACGAAAGGGCACATATAATGATGACGAGTAGGGCGAGGCACGTGAAACCTTGTCTGAATATGGGGGGACCATCCTCCAAGGCTAAATACTCCTGACTGACCGATAGTGAACCAGTACCGTGAGGGAAAGGCGAAAAGAACCCCTGTGAGGGGAGTGAAATAGAACCTGAAACCGCATGCATACAAGCAGTGGGAGCCGACTTGTTCGGTGACTGCGTACCTTTTGTATAATGGGTCAGCGACTTATATTCAGTAGCAAGGTTAACCGTATAGGGGAGCCGTAGAGAAATCGAGTCTTAATAGGGCGTTTAGTTGCTGGGTATAGACCCGAAACCGGGTGATCTATCCATGAGCAGGTTGAAGGTTGGGTAACACTAACTGGAGGACCGAACCCACTGTCGTTGAAAAGCCAGGGGATGACTTGTGGATAGGGGTGAAAGGCTAATCAAACTCGGTGATAGCTGGTTCTCCCCGAAAGCTATTTAGGTAGCGCCTCGGACGAATACCATAGGGGGTAGAGCACTGTTTCGGCTAGGGGGT
>NZ_JBZAYK010000011.1:0-3774 GCF_058242925.1 Acinetobacter sp. LipI_19 | reverse complement strand
ACTAAAGGTTTTGCACCTTCTCCCACGCGCTCCCTGTCGAAGTATGGCGATATCTCTGCGAGGATTGCTCCAACATGCAACTTAACCGACCTATACAACTACTTCCAACGCTCCGCTTATGTGAGATCCCCTGTAAGCGGTTTAGCCTTGCGACTATCGCTACGATGCACCAGTGACACTTATTCCCTCCACATGCACCGCATATCTTCCTTTAAAAAGGACGCACAGAAGTAGATAAAGCTCGACCATTAGGTGCTTATTTGATGATTTAAACTACTGAATTAACGAAGGACTTCAAATTGAGGCTTGTCAAACTAGTTCTTTTCTTTAAAATAGGAACTGGTACTAGCCGTAAGGTGAATATCAGTGTGAGTTGCAAGCTCTGCCGATCTTTCGTTAATTGATGTTGCAAGCATCAAATAACTGTACCCATTGAATTTAATGGAAAAGCCCAATAACTTGCAAGAGTTATTGGGCTTTTCTCTTAAATTTTCAGTTAATTTTAATTAAAATTATAAAGATCTTCCCATAAGACGCAGTAATTTATATAAGTCTTTCCAAATTTCAAAAATATACTGAGTAAAGCCCCAAATGCTTATAGAGTTAATTTCAGACTCCACACTGACTTCCAACTGATATGCATTAGTTTGACCATAAAGTCCTCGACCACAGTACATTTCTACAGGAAACATACTAAAAGAATCAAATGAATCAGAATCTAGAGCTTCACGGAAAACTTTTTGACAATGACTATTAAGTTCCGATTCATCAGTAGAGACGTTATAGGTATTTAAATATCGAATACAGTATTTATCTTGACCTGTCCTTAAAATAAGAATGTCTATATCTAATACTGATACTGTAATATATCCTAAGAGCCCACCACTATGCTCTCGACAAACATTTAACTTCCCAATAATATTCAACTCTTCAAATCTATCAATGAATACATCATGAATCATATCTATTTGTAGATTTGTAGATTCGTTATAGTCAGTTATTGATCTAGGCACTTGCTATTTCCTGTAATAAATAATTAGCATAAAGTCATGCGCACTTTACTATTTATATCTAATATTCGTTAATAATATTTATTATTACATACCAAAATCCATACCTCGATCTTGCTTAGGCCGAGGTTGCTCAATTTCTTTTTGATGTTCTTTTATTTGGACGAGATTTTTTTCAATATCTCTGACGTTTCGAGCAAATTTTGCTGAGCTTTGGTCACTTGTAACGAGACTGAATGCTGTACGGTTGAGATTCTCTCCAATGCTTCTTCGTTGTTGGCTGTAATCTGGCTCATCTCTCGAACTTTGCCATTGATCTGCTCGGTATAGCTCGCTGTACTGCGTTCTAGCTCGTGAAATTGCTTCTGTATTGTCGATAATGATTTCTGTGCTTGCTGTAAGCTCTGCTGATCGCTCTCGATTATCTTTGATTGAGCTGACAAGGCTTGGATAATCTTGGTTTGCATTGTGTCTAAAGCTTGCTGTTGCTTCTGCAATTGCACTTGTTGTTGCAGTAATTGTTGCTGTTGTTCTTCGATGATTCTCAATAATTGTGTTTCTAATTCGGTCATCGTTTAATACCCCATTGGAATCATGTAGCCATTCTGCCATTCGCCTGCTTTCTTGTTGATCTGAATACATAGGCGCTGGGCTTTGCTGTCTGGTCGCTTGCAGGTACTGATCATCAAACTGCCCCCCGATCTGTTCAAATGGTCGACCCTCATTTGTTTCTCGTTGATTACGGTATTTAGCGTCTGCATCTCGCTGTACTTGTTTTTGGTGACGAGACCAAGCGAGAAAATCGCTATAAGCAAAATAACTGCTGCTGAAATCAGTCCCATATTCAAAATGGTAAGTTTTTTCTGTACGGCTTGATTCTGGGCTTGCCGTTCTTGGCTCTGTATCTGCTCGTTTAATTGCGTTAAATGGCTCAATTTCGATTGCAGCAAGGCTTGATACTGGCTCAACTGCTTCTCGACCGTCTGGGCGTTGTTTTGAATGCTCTGGGCTATTTTCTCGTCCGACTGTTGGATAGCGGTCGCTGTGATATTGGCTCTTGTGGTCAAGCTGTCTCTGATACTCTGTGACGTTTGCTCGATACCGCTCAGAAGCTGTTCCTCTGTATTCTTCAATTCGTTGTTGTACTTCTTGTCGATATTCGCCAGTAGCTCTAAAGCCTTGCTCATAAATCTCGCCCTCTAAACGGATGGGACGTTTTGCGCCCTCATACGGGTTTTCAATGGATATGGAGTTTTTTACTTGTCGAGTGACATTGATTTGATTCGATTCAAGCCATTGCACCAATTCTTGCCGATCGGCAACTTCCCCATTAGAAACCGCTCGGTAAACACATTGATGTAACTGTTCTTTAAAATCCTTAATATCTTTGGGCAGGTTCTTTTTATTTAAAAATAGCTGTCGATGCTCAGGATCATCGGGGTCATACAGTGAATGTTCAGTATTGGTGATCTGCTTAAATAGATCGACTCGATCTAAATCGACTGGCGCATAGAATGGCTGTAATCGTTTTCCTGTTGAAAGCTCAACATTAGGAATCACAAAATTGAGCTCAAGCCTTGTCTCACCTGTGTCCTGATTAACTTTGTCTTGATGCTGTACCCATAAAATTTGATATTGGTCTTTATCTAGTCCTGGAAATAAACATTCCTCAAAATTTTGCATGATTTTCTGTTTATCCTGGTCAGATAAATCATGCTCATAAAAGGACAAACAACCACTGGTATATTTTTTGGCAAAAGGACTGCTATCAATGAGTTGGGCTGTCAGTTCTACATCACCGCTGAGCACTCGTGCATGTTCACGCTCTCGATCTTCACCCAATAAGTAATCGAGACAACCTTTAGATAAACCTGAACCATGCCGAAAGAAATCAACGATCATCTGGACGTAACTCCCGAAGCTGTTGATCAATTGAAATCAATAAATGAAGTAATTTCACTTTATCGAAAGCACCAGTACCCGCAATATCTGTATTTACTGCTTTGGCAATCTGATTCACATTATTACCAATCCGACTAAGTTCTAAAATTAATGTTCGCTCTGTCTTGTTATACGAAGATTCAACAACCTTTGTTGCTTTAATTTTTTGGTCATCTTCTGCTTTCGAGTTATGAATTTTAGTAGCTTTCTCGATTGCTGCTTGTCTAAGTAATTTTGCAATCGAACCATAAGGATTATTGGAATCAAGCAATTGATACTCTGATTCTGAAAGTCTGACTTTAAAAGTTCTCTCTCGAATGGCTTTACCATGCTTATGATCTTGTTGTTCCTGTCCTGACATTTCAATCTACCCTGCTTTGGCTTTTGTAAGCTTTAAATTGGAAAATCTTTGATTTTGCGGTTTAAAGCTTTTCGGGGGTATCGGGGGTGAAGCCCCTGATCAAGGTCACAGACTATCACTGTTTAACGTAGTTAAATAGGGGTAGCTGTGTATCCTTGCTTATTTAAAAATGGGCGAATGTAATCAATACAAATAAATCAAATGACACCGTATATAAACCCTAATAAGTATTAGCATGAATCTTATAAAAAGAAAGGTACTCAACTCTTTCTCACCGTCCCCACACCCCTCGCTTTGCTCGGGCTGATGGTGAACGTTGAGAGAGTTTCGGCAATACTTTCCCTAAGGGTCGCTGATTTAAAATCAACGTCCCTTAAGTATTGCCGATTAACCTGTAACTGGGCTGACGGAGCCACGCATCGGTCGTATCCGCACATGGTTTTGCTGACCATGCAGACAAGG
>NZ_JBZAYK010000010.1:0-4135 GCF_058242925.1 Acinetobacter sp. LipI_19 | reverse complement strand
GCGTTGAGAGTAGTTGTATAGGTTGGTTAAGTTGCATGTTGGAGAAATCCTCGCAGAGATACCACCATACTTCGACAGGGAGCGCGTGGGGGAAGGTACAAAACTTTTAGTCCTTGTCTACCATGTATGTAAAGCATGGTGCGGATACGACCGATGCGTGGCTCCGTCAGCCTAATCAGGTTAAATCGGCAATACTTAAGGGAAGTGTCATTTTTTGAATGACAGCCCTTAGGGAGAGTATTGCCGAAACTCTCTCAACGTCCACCATCTGCCTGAGCGAAGCGAAGGCTGTGGTGGCGGTGAGAAAGAGTTGAGCGTCTTTAGTTTTACAAGATTAATGCCAATACTTTCTAGAGTTTATATACCGAGTCATTTGATTTAATAATTTATAGAACAAATTTGTCCGTAATTGATAAGCAAGGATACACAGTTACCCCTATTTCACGATGTTCAATAGTGCTAAGCTGTGACCTTGATCAGGGGCTTCACCCCCGATACCCCGAAAACCGGCTTAAAGAAAAATCAAAGATTTTCCCTTAAACCGGTTTCATACCGAGAATTGGATTGATCAAATGGAAATAGATTCAGTAACTAAACAGAAAGCGGTTCGGGAACGGACGTTTAAAGTCAGACTTTCAGAATCAGAGTACCAATTGCTTGATGCTAATAATCCTTTTGGTTCAATCGCAAAGTTGCTACGTCAATCGGCAGTAGAGAAAGCAACACAGATTCATAATTCAAAAGCAGATGATGACCAAAAAATTAAAGCAAAAAACGTTGTTGAATCTTCATATACCAAGACAGAACGTTCTTTAATTTTAGAGTTAGGTCGCATAGGTAATAACGTCAATCAGATTGCCAAGGCTATTAATACGGATATTGCAGGGACAGGTACTTTTGACAAAGTGAAGTTACTTCATTTGTTGATTTCCATAGATCAGCAACTTCGGGAGTTACGTCCAGATGATCGTTGATTTTTTTAGACATGGCACAGGTTTATCCAAAGGTTGTCTAGATTATTTACTTGGTGAAGATCGAGTGCGAGAACATGCACAGGTTTTAAGTGGTGATGTGGAGCTGACAGCACAACTCATTGATAGCAGCCCTTTTGCCAAGAAATATACCAGCGGTTGTTTATCCTTTTACGAGCATGATTTATCTGACCAGGATAAACAGCAGATCATGCAGAATTTTGAGCAGTGTCTTTTTCCTGGCCTTGATCAAGATCAGTATAAAGTTCTATGGGTACAGCACCAAGATAAGGTGAACCAAGTTACTGGAGAGACTCGGCTTGAGCTGAATTTTGTGATTCCTAATGTGGAACTTTCGACAGGCAAACGGCTACAGCCATTTTATGCACCGGTAGATCTCGATCGAGTAGATCTGTTTAAGCAGATTACCAATGCGGAACATAGACTGTATGACCCTGATGACCCGAACAATCAGCAGCTTTTAATCAATAAGAAGAACCTCCCAAAGGACGTTCGGGACTTTAAAGCGCAATTACATCAACGTATCTATCGAGCCGTTGCCAATGGTGAAATTGCCGATCGGCAAAAATTGGTTGAATGGCTTGAGTCCAATGACGTCAAAGTCACCCGACAGACCCAAAAATCAATATCAATTGAAAATCCATATGAGGGCGCAACACGTCCTATCCGTTTGAATGGAGAGGTTTATGAGCAAGGCTTTAGAGCTACTGGCGAATATCGACAAGAAGTACAACAGCGAATTGCAACGTACCGAGGAACAACTTCTGAGCGGTATCGAGCAAACGTCACAGATTATCAAAGACAACTTAAGCACAAGAGCCAATATCACAGCGACCGCTATCCAACAGTCAGACGAGAAATTAGCGCAGAACCTACAGAACAGCTCACAGCAGATCGAAAAGCAGCTCGACCAGTACCAAGCCTTGCTACAGTCCAAATTGAGCCGTTTAAAGCAAATGAACGAGCAGATACAGACAGAAGAACAGCAAGTTCAGAACAAAAGCCTACTGAAACAGCTTACTACTTTGAATATGGCACTGATTTTGGGCGCTGTTATTTTGATTATTCTCATTATTGCGCTCAGTTTTATGGGGAAAAGCAAGTACAGCGAGATTCAGACGCTCAATATGACGATCAACGAGAAACAAATGCGAGTGGATCACCTGAACCGATCGGGGGGCAGTTTGACGTTCAGCACATGCAGACAGCAAAACAGCAAAGCCCAACGCTTATGTATTCAGATCAACAAGAATGCAGGCGAATGGCAGAACGGTTACATGATTCCGATGGGGTATTAAACGATGACCGAATTAGAAACACAGTTATTGAAAATCATCGAAGAACAACAGCAGCAATTACAGCAACAACAAGCGCAATTGCAGCAGCAACAGCAGAGTTTAGACGTGATGCAAAAGAAAATTATCCAAGCCTTATCAGCACAATCAAAGGCAATGGAGAGCGTACAGAAAGGCTTAGTGCAAACACAAAAGTCATTATCGACAACACAGACGCAATTTCACGAATTAGAGAGAAGTACGGCAACGTATACCGAGCAGATCAATGGCAAAGTCAGAGAGATGAGCCAAATTACAACGAACTACGAGGACGTACTGGAGAAAATCTCAACCGTACAGCAGTCAGTCTCGTCAGAAGTAGCCAAAGCGCAGCAGAATTTGCTCGAAACGTCCGAACTATTGAAGCGAATATCATCCAGATGAAGGAACGGAAAATGGAAATGGAACAGCCCCAACCTAAGCAAGATCGAGGGATGAGTTGGGGGATGTAGGGCTTATAGAAGCCCGTCAGCTCAAAATGCTTGGTTAAAACACTATTACTTGATTAGGCTACTCTTCTTATTAAATTGTTCATCAATTTTTGAACTAAGGAAGTCAACAACAGGGCCTAAAGCCTGATGCTGTTGTTGCCAGTTTTGTTTGCGTATCTCACCTTTATATTCTTGGATCATGCGCTGCAAAATGGGTTGATGCAGCGACGGTAACTGAGCTATCACCCAGTGTGCGGCTTGGTCTTTAGGCACAATCTCATTCGTTATCAAGCTAAAATAAATACGGCATAAGGCCAAAATCTGATTACGTTCATCGGCATCCTCATCCCAATGTGCCACAATAGAGGGATAGGTGTCTGCCATTGCCTGCCAGAGGTGCTGTTCAGGAATTGCCGTTGACCACTGTGTCAAACTTGGCCCCAACAAACTACGATGATGCATTTGTGCTTTCTTCAGCAAAATACTCAGATCAGGGTCTGTATGTGCGCGGAGCAAAGCACCTTGGTTTAACTCCTCCCGTAACCACTCCCCAAATTGTAGTTCGTAGCTGAGTGGATAACTGCCTGAGAGAATTTGCTCTTTAAGTACGATGGTGACTTCAAGTGCACGCTGTGCAGCCCCAATTGGATACGAAATTTTTAATAAGGTTTCTGCCAGTTGCTGTCTTTGATGGAGTGTCAGTGCTTGATTCACCACAACCAAAACATCCAGATCACTTTCTGGACCTAGCCCGCCATCAACAGCTGAACCATACAGATAAATGGCAAAGAGGGATTCACCCAAAAGCTGCTGTAAAGATTCTGTTAACTGTTCAAGTTGCAAGGTTTCGGACATGCTTGACCTCTTTTTCGGGCATGAGTTAGGAGTAGGAGAAACAAATAAAAATCTTGTTAAAAAATTTGAAATATATAAAAAAAGAGTCCTTGCAACAATTCTAATGAAAAGTTGTAGTTAAAACCTAAAGAAAAACCCCTCTGAGTCTTGCAACTTAGAGGGGTTTTGTCTTAAATTTGGTGGTACGCAGTTATTTGATGTTAAGAGCATCAAGTAACGAAGATCAGCAGAGTTAGACGCTCGTACTGATTTCACCTTTCGGCTTGTACCGCTTTTCAGATTCTATCAAATTGATAAAAAATGGCAAGCATTGTATCAGTAAAAAGTCTTTCGTTACTTGATTCTCGTTCATCCAATAAGCAATACATAGACTGTATTCGAGCCTTATCAGCTTCTGTTCGCCTTTTTTAAAGGAAGATATGCGGTGCATGTGGAGGGAATAAGTGTCACTGGTGCATCGTAGCGATAGTGAAGATCGAGAGATTGGAGCTAAACCGTTACAGGGGAATCCCACACAAGCGGA